>CAZXHW010000444.1:0-6886 GCA_964639915.1 uncultured Heliomicrobium sp. | reverse complement strand
TGACGGATGATCGCAATCACGCGCCCAACGAAAAATTCCACCTACCCACTTTCTCTCGCGGCATCAAACCCTGTGTTCGCTTTTTGCATGACGTGGCGGCCCGATCCGAGGAGATTCGACGATGATTATTGATGCGCATTGCCATGCCGGGCGCGGCGACAGGCTGGTTGCGCCATGGAGCACGAATGCTCCGCTGGATGCATATTTACGCAGAGCCCACGCGGCTGGAATTCACAAAACAATCGTCATCCCGGCGGGTCACAGCAATTACGCGCACGCCAATGCTGAGCTGTCCAAAATCGTCGCTCGGCACCCTGACCGGCTGATCGGCTTCGCTTCGATTCATTCGCAACGAGACGCCGGGCGAGTGCATGAAATCCTGGCGCGAGCCGTCCGCGAATATGGGTTTTGCGGATTGAAGGTTCATGCCTACGATGCCACGCCTACGCGCGAAGTCTGTGACGCCGTCCAGCGGCTGAACATTCCCATGCTCGTGGATGTCGTCGGTCGAGCCTACATTGTTGACCTGCTGGCGTCGCAATATCCGAACGTCAACTTCATCATTCCGCACTTGGGCAGCTTTATGGACGACTGGCGCGCTCAGCAACAAGTCGTGGATCAGCTTGTCCGTCTGCCCAACGTGTATGCCGACACTGCCGGAGTGCGCCGCTTCGATTACATCGTCCAGGCCATTCGCCGTGCCGGAGCCCGCAAACTGATCTTCGGTTCTGATGGTCCCTGGCTCCATCCCGCAGTCGAATTGCACAAAATTAAAGTGCTAAACCTGCCGCCAGAAGAAGAAGCCTTGATTTTGGGAGGCAACGTTTTGCGTTTGCTCCGTCAATCTCGCTCTCAAAAACATCGGGCCAATCGCGCATTAACCCCTTCCGCCTCCAGTCGCTAACCACCTGGCTTCCTTTGCCTCGCGCCTAAAGCGGCTGCTTGACGATCTGCGCGAACGACACGTACACTCCAGTTCTACTTCCCAACAACTCAACAAACCGCACGGTGAGCTGCGCCGCCCGAAGCTTCACTTGCGCCTTTCCATCGTGCCCAAAATTCATCTACGTCAGGAAAACTGGAAATGTCACATAACCTTTTCAACACGTATCAATCATTTGATTTAGGAAACGGAGAACTGGGCAAGTTTTATTCGCTGCCGGAACTGGAGAAACAAGGCGTCGGGCCAATCTCGAAATTGCCGATCAGCATTCGCATCGTGCTGGAATCGGTGCTGCGCAATTGCGATGGCAAGAAGGTCAAAGAAGATGACGTGCGCGCTTTGGCAAACTGGAAAGCCAATGCACACCGCACGGAAGAAATCCCCTTCGTCGTTGCCCGCATCGTGTTGCAGGATTTCACAGGCGTCCCGCTGCTGGTGGATTTGGCGGCCATGCGTTCGACCGTCGCCAAGCTCGGCAAAAATCCAAAGCTGATTGAACCCTTGGTTCCGGTGGATTTGGTGGTTGACCATTCGGTGCAGGTGGACGTGGCAGGGACTTCCGACGCGTTGCAAAAAAACATGGCGATTGAGTTCGAGCGCAACCGGCAACGCTATGAGTTTTTGAAATGGGGCATGCAGGCTTTCGAAACCTTCAAAGTCGTTCCGCCTGGCATCGGCATTGTTCACCAGGTCAATTTGGAATACCTGGCCAAAGGCGTTCTGGACAAAGAGGGCATTTATTATCCCGACACACTGGTCGGAACCGATTCGCACACAACGATGATCAACGGACTAGGCGTTGTGGCCTGGGGTGTTGGCGGTATTGAAGCCGAAGCCGGAATGCTGGGTCAGCCGGTTTACTTCCTCACTCCGGACGTTGTTGGTGTGAATATGACCGGAGAATTGAAAGAAGGCGTTACGGCAACCGATCTGGTGCTGCACTGCACAGAGATGCTTCGCAAAGCCAAAGTCGTCGGCAAGTTCGTCGAATACTTCGGCGAAGGCGCGGCCAGTTTGTCGCTGACTGACCGCGCGACGATCGCCAATATGGCTCCGGAATACGGCGCGACGATGGGCTTTTTCGGCGTGGACGAAGAAACCTGCAACTACCTGACTGCGACTGGACGCACGGAAAACCAGGTCAACGCCTTCCGTAACTACTTCAAAGCACAAGGCTTATTCGGCATCCCAAGTGTCGGCGAGATTGAATACAGCCAAACTCTTGAACTGAATCTGTCCGCCATTACGCCAAACGTTGCCGGACCCAAACGCCCTCAAGACCGCATTGAACTGAATAACCTGAAAGGCAAATTCCTGGACTTGTTCCAACAACCTGCAAGCAGTGGCGGTTACGGCAAATCGCTGACAGAAATGGAGCAAACCTTTGAAACTGCCATCGGAGTTCGCGGACGTCTGGCTGAGC
This sequence comes from uncultured Heliomicrobium sp., assembly GCA_964639915.1. Taxonomy (GTDB): domain Bacteria; phylum Acidobacteriota; class Blastocatellia; order RBC074; family RBC074; genus RBC074. The sequence continues at coordinate 4,520 of CAZXHW010000444.1, read as the reverse complement.
CATTAACGGGTGGTGGCCAACAGGATTCTCACACCGTTCCTGCTGCGAAAGGCTCTGATTTAAGCGTAAAGAACACCAGTACCCAGAGCGAAGTCGAGATGATGAACAATCGTCCGACACCTGATCGTCTGGAAGATGTTCCGCCTCAGGCTTTCCCCGCCGCGTCTGCCACCTTGGGACATGGCAATGTGTTAATCGCGGCCATTACTTCCTGCACCAACACATCTAATCCCAGCGTCATGCTGGCCGCCGGGTTATTGGCCAAAAAGGCTGTGGACAAAGGCTTGCGCGTCAAACCGCAGGTGAAAACTTCACTCGGCCCGGGCTCTCGCGTAGTTTCAGATTATCTGGACAAAACCGGACTGCAACCGTATCTGGATCAATTAGGCTTCCAAGTCGTCGGATACGGCTGCACAACTTGCATCGGAAATTCCGGTCCGCTCGATCCGAAAATCGAAGAAGTGGTTGTGCAGAATGACCTGATCGCAGCCAGTGTGCTGTCTGGCAATCGCAACTTTGAAGCGCGCGTACACCAAAATATCAAAGCCAATTTCTTGATGTCGCCGCCGCTGGTGGTTGCTTTCGCCCTGGCTGGACGCGTTGATATTGATTTATCGAAAGAACCGATTGGAGTTGGCAGAGGCCATCAGGAAGTTTTCCTGAGCGACATTTGGCCGACAACCGAAGAAATTCGCTCTCTATTAAATACAGCAATGGATCCCGCGACTTACCAGCGCCTGTATTCCGACTTTACGGCTGAAAACCCGCTTTGGAATGAAATTCCCTCTAGCACTGGCGACGTGTATGCTTGGAATGAATCGTCAACCTATATTCAGCAACCTCCATTTTTTGAAAACTTTGGGATGGAAGCCGGAACGATTGCCGACATCAAAGGCGCTCGCCCCCTGGGAATTTTCGGCGATTCCGTAACGACGGACCACATCAGCCCGGCGGGTTCGATCAAGGTAACTTCTCCGGCAGGAAAATATTTGATCGCACACGGTGTCGAACCGGCCAACTTCAACAGTTACGGTTCACGGCGTGGCAACGATCGTGTCATGACGCGCGGCACGTTCGCCAATGTCCGCATCAAAAACCTGATGCTTCCGGGTATAGAAGGCGGCGTAACAAAATATAACGATGAGCAGATGAGCATTTACGACGCTTCGATCAAATATCAGGCTGAAGGCACTCCGCTGGTCGTCATTGCCGGACAGGAATATGGCACTGGCAGTTCGCGCGATTGGGCAGCGAAAGGAACTCGACTGCTGGGTGTCAAAGCCGTTGTGGCGCAAAGCTTCGAGCGTATCCACCGCAGCAATCTGGTTGGGATGGGTGTTCTGCCGCTTCAGTTTCCAGACGGCGTCAATGCTCAAACGCTTGAGCTGGACGGTTCAGAAACCTTCGATGTCACTGGTTTGAATGGCGGCGTCAAACCTCAACAGGATGTGACGCTGGTCATTCATCGTGCCAATGGATCGAAAGAAGAGGTTTCGGTCAAACTGAGAATTGATACGGCGATCGAAATTGATTACTACCAGCACGGTGGCATTCTGCCGTACGTGTTAAGGCAATTGATTTCCCAAGGATAATTCTTAATACAACCCGGCTTACACCATTTTTACAAAGCGCGAAAGTTGATTACATCTTTCGCGCTTTGTTGTTTCTTACTGCTATTGTGGAAGCCAGCGTCACAGCGCTTTCATCATTCTTGATGTTATACACAAAATGAACTTGCGTGAGTTTGCATGGTAGGTTCAAAAAGTTTTCTTTGATAATTTTCTTCTTCTTCACAGAACCTGAGTTTGTAGACAACCGTTAAGCAAGCCACGAAGCAACTGAGAGGAAGCTTTTGGGAATTATTGAATGCTTCCATCTTACGAACAAAACGAAAGGCTATTTGGAGAAGGAGAAAATATGTTTAAGAACGTGATTCGAATCTTGACGTTATCGGCTGTTGTTTTGGCAGGGTTAGTCGTGTCAGCTTCAGCGCAAAACCCATTGCTGACGCACAAAACAGATGTCGGATTCGATTTCTATGTTGGCGATAAACTAATGCCAGCAGGCAAGTATGTGATCAGGTCTGTCAGCCATGAAACGGCGCACGGAGTTGTTATGATTGAACAGGTAAATGGCGATGCCAAAATTGCCGCGCATACGTTTCCGACTCAAAACACTGACAAGTTGAAATCTGGCGCGTTACTTTTCAAGAAACACAATAACAATCACTATCTTGCGGGATTCAAACTTGGAAATGAAACATACATGCATCAGATTCTGAAAAACACTGAGTCGCGTATCGCCAAACGTGAAACATCAAAGAAGGTCGCGCAAACGGCCGATGCAAAACCAGGCAAAGCGACTTCTGCTGAGTAACAGCACTTCAATTTAACAACGCACTTATCACAGCGAACCAAAGCGGTTTATTAAACCGACTCTGGTTCGCTGTGATCGTTTCAGGATACGCAATTCGCCCACCTTGACCTGACAAGCGCGCTTCCAATAAGCTCCCATTGCTTCAAACAAAGGGCACTTAATCCACAAAGTTAATGCTATTGAAATGAATTACCAAAAACATTCCAGTATTCACATCGCCTTGATTGAGCCGGAAATTCCACCGAACACAGGCAATATCGCTCGACTTTGCGGAGCGACATTTACAACGTTGCATCTGGTTGGCAAGTTGGGCTTTCGGACGGATGAAGCCGCCGTTCGCCGAGCGGGTTTGGATTATTGGGATGACGTAGAAATCCGCTATCATCGAAACATTGAGGCCTTGTACGAGGCTTTGCCTGCGCACCGCTTCCTGTACTTTTCAACGAAAGCCGAACGGCTATACACAGACTGGCAATATCAGCCCTATGATTGTTTGGTGTTTGGCAGAGAAACGCGCGGATTGCCGGAAGAGTTGCTGCGGGCTAACTGGGATCGTTGCCTGAAAGTGCCAATGCCGAATCCGGCGATTCGGTCATTAAACCTGGCGACTTCGGTGGGAATCGTTTTGTATGAAGCGTTGCGACAAGTTGGCATCTGAGCAGCAGAAAAAGAGACAGGATTTACAAGAGGCAACCTGCTCAATCCTGTAAATCCTGTCTCTTTTATGACTATTTTATTCGTATCTCAACGCTTCAATTGGATCGAGTCCCGCCGCTTTTCGAGCCGGAAAGAATCCAAAAATGATCCCAATCGCTGCTGAAAATAGCACTGAACCAAAAATCGCCGTCGGAGAGATCAATGTCGGCCAGCCAAGCATTTTCGGGATCAAAACCGAAATACTGATTCCCAGCGCGATTCCGATGGCTCCACCCGCCAGGCTGAGCACGATGGATTCAATCAAAAATTGCGTCTGAACAATGGACGACCGCGCGCCGATTGCCATACGAATTCCGATTTCGCGGGTTCGTTCGGTGACGGAAACCAGCATGATGTTCATGATGCCGATGCCGCCGACTAGCAGTGAAACTCCCGCAATGCTTCCCAGCAGCATGGTCATAATTCGATTGGTTTCATCCGCCGCGTCGGCAACGTCTGTCATGTTCCGCACTGAAAAATCGTTTTCCTGATTTGGAGCCAATTTATGACGCTGGCGAAGCAGTTCGCCGATCTGCTGTTCGGCAAGCTTGGTGGCTTCAGGCGAAATGGCCGAAACATTGGCGAATTGAATATAGGTAATGGCCATCAGTTTCTTTTGAACCGTTGAGTACGGAGCCATCACCAGGTCGTCCTGATCGCGTCCCTGCTGATCCTGTCCACGCTTAGCCAATACGCCTACGACACGAAATGGCAACTCACGAACTCGAATCATCTGTCCAACCGGGTCAATCCCAGGGAAAAGATTGTCCGCGATGGTCGCACCAATGACAGCTACGCGCGCAGCCGTGCGAACGTCTGCCTCAGTAAAAAAGGCTCCGGCTTGCATCTTCCATTTGCGAATATCCAGGTATTGTTCGCTGACGCCTTGGATCTGGGTGTTCCAGTTTTGATTGCCAAAGACAATTTGCGAACGCGACTGAACAGATGGGCTGGCCATGGCAACACTCGGAACCTCGCGCTTGATCGCTTCGATATCATCAACGGTCAGCGTGTTGGTACCGCCTTGATCCGTTCCGCTACGGACGCCGCTGGTATTTTGTGAACCCGCGCGAACAAAAAGTAGGTTTGTGCCGACGCTGGCAATCTGTTCTTGAACAGAAGCTTGCGCTCCCTGTCCAATACTAACCATGGCAATCACGGAGGCCACACCGATGATCACGCCGAGCATGGTCAATGCGGAGCGCATCTTATTGCGAGCCAAAGCGCGGAAGGCAACGCGAAAAATTATCAGAAAGTTCATTTTTACTCCTCGTCTTCGTCATCATCAGCATTCGGCGGTGGCAATAGCCTCAATTCTTCGGCAGCATCGCGTGGTTCATCAATCTGGTAATCGCGTTTGATTTTGCCGTCGCGGAAGACAACCACGCGGTGTGTATATTCAGCGATGTCTTGTTCGTGAGTAACCAGCACGATCGTGATGCCTTTCT
>CAZXHW010000443.1:0-6926 GCA_964639915.1 uncultured Heliomicrobium sp. | reverse complement strand
GGGCGTGGCTGGCCATTACGGTGGCACTTGTAGGCGTGTTTGGTTTTGCCGGTTATCGTTTGCTGAGTATGCGTACTGGTGAAGTGAAACAACCAGCAGGCGAACCCAGATTTGTGCCACTGATCGGCGAACCGGGTAGGAAAGACCTCGCTGCCATATCGCCTGATGAAACCCGCATTGCCTTCGCCTGGGATGGAGGCTCAGGCGCGGAAGTCAGTCCCACCGATATTTACGTCAAGGTGATCGGTACGGATGGACCGTCGCTGCGGCTGACCACCGCACCCGAAAAAGATTCGCTTCCTTGTTGGACGCCGGATGGCAAATACGTGACCTTTGTGCGCAGCCAGCCAAGTGGTCAAAACGCAGTGCTGCGTGTGCCTGCCAGCGGTGGGCCGGAACAGAAATTAGCTGAAACGTCCACGTCGGCTTCCTGGTCACCTGATGGCAAAACGCTGGTCGTCAGCGGCTCCTCTGATTCGGTGGAAGGCAAAGGCCTTTTTCTGGTGAATGTCGAAACGGGCCAGCGTACTCGTCTGACCCAACCAGAGCCGACCGTGTCAGATTACTTTCCACGTTTTTCGCCGGATGGGAAATTGGTGGCTTTTACACGAGAGCTAAGCGGAAACATCTCAGACATCTTTGTCGTGCCGGCCACTGGCGGTGCGGTTCAACAATTGACCTTTGAAAAATTCGTCGTGGTTGGTTTGCTGGCCTGGGCCAACGAAACCCGTGAAATCGTTTTTAGCGCCATTCGCCGTGGCACGCGTGCTCTCTGGCGCATCCCCGCGGGTGGGGGCACGCTAACGCGCGTGACGGTGAATGCGCGAAATCCGATCAATGCGGACATCTCTCGGCAGGGAAACAAACTGGTTTTTACCGAATATGCCAACGATTCCAACCTATGGTTATATCAGGGCGCGGGCTTTGCGGGGCGGGAGCTTCCGGGCAAGTTCGGCACACCTGTGAAATTACCCTCGTCTTCGCTTTATGAAGACCAAAGCCCGGCGTTTTCTCCTGATGGGCAATGGATTGTCTTTTCCTCGGAGCGCAGCGGAGTGCAGGAACTCTGGATGTGTGATGCAGAAGGGAAGGCGGCTGCCCGCCAGTTGACACGCGCCGGTTCGGCGGGTTCACCACGCTGGTCTTACGACGGCAAATGGATTGCCTTTGATTCCTCTGCTGACGGCGACCCGAATATTTATGTGATGAGCGCGAGCGGCGACAGCGCTTGGCGCAGACTGACCTTTGAGAAGACGTCGGAAAACCTGCCCGCTTGGTCGCGTGACGGGCAATGGATTTATTTCAGATCGAATCGTTCCGGCAAGAACCAGTTATATAAAATGCCCGCTGCTGGTGGCGAGGCCAGACAAATCACTTTTAATGGCGGTTACGAAGGCTTCGAATCACCGGATGGAAAGACGTTCTATTACTCAAAAGGACGAGGCGTTTACGGGATTTATTCCGTCCCAGTAGAAGGCGGGGAGGAAACTCCGGTGCCCGAACTCAAAGATGCAGGATATTGGCGTTCGTGGACAGTGGTAAATCAGGGCATTTGTTTCCCCATCAAAAAGAGCCATTCAGAATGGGCGATTCAATTTTTCAGTTTTGCCACGCACCGCACCTCTTCGCTTTTTACAGTTACAAATGCGCCGCTTTGGTGGATGCCAGGGCTGGCAATGTCCTCGGATGGCCGCCGATTGATCTACGCGCACTTGGAACGTCCCTACGATGAAATCATGCTGATGGAAAATTTCCGCTAGTTGGCCAACTGTAATAGTCACGACCCTACTTCGGTTCCAGTGTCAGTCTGTTTTTCGCCATCGCTTCGACTTTCGCTTTGCTGTACAGCAGCGGGAAGTATTTTCCATCCGCCCACAGCGGCAACAAATCGCCGTAATGTTTGCTGCCTGGTTGCGCTGATTGCCCTGGCACATTGGTTCCTACCGAACGATCCCAATCGGCCACATCCAGAACTTCGCGGAACGAAGCGCCATGGTTTTGCCGGAAGTTTGCGCCACTGGTGGCAAACACGGTGTTGGCGTCACCGCCGCGTTCGGCTGCAGGAAGATCGAACAAGCTTTTTCGTTCAGCGTCGGTCGAAAGTGGATGCGTGAACGGCGCAACGTGCAGCGTTCCCCAGCGCCATTTGGCAGGATCGTCGCCAAGCCGTTTTTTTGTGTCGGCGACGGCTTCAGCCAATGTTTTCCAGATCAATGCGTCACGACTGGCAACAGGATCTTTGCCAAACCACTGAGGCGAGGCGATCGCGAGCGTTGCGATTACCTTGCTGGGTTGAATGCGACTGCCAACACTTCGCCAAGCTGCTTCAGGCACATGCGGTTTGAAAATCGCCGGTGCAAGTTTTGGCAACCAGATTTCATACAGCGCGGCTGCTGCGGAATCTTTGCTGAGCCGCGAGTCCCATTTGGTCAGCAATTCAACGAAGGGCTGCAACTCCGCCGCAGCATTTTTGGCTTCGCCGAGAATAGCGATCAAAGCGCGAGCGTTCAGCGAAACTTCGTCGTGCTGAAGTTTCTGAAAATCTTCAACCGTCAATTTCTCCTTTGCTGTGCCCAGCACTTCAGCGATTCGCAGAAAGCGTGTTGGGTTTGACCATTCGTAACCAAGTTCTTGGCCATAGCCCGGCGGCAAAATATTGTGATTGGCTGTGGCGATAAAATGTTTGGACGGGTTGTAGGTTTGCGGTAAATCTTTGAGCGGCAAAAAGCCCTGCCATTCATACTTTCCGTCGCCCGGCACAGGCAGCAAGCCCGACCAGCCTTTGCGAATCGGCGTCATTCCGGCGGCCACCCAGCCAATGTTGCCGTCCACGTCTGCATACACCAGATTTTCCGAAGGCACTTTCCAGCGTTCCAAGGCTTTCAAAAACTCCGGCCAATTCTTCGCGCGGTTCAGCGACAACGAAGCCAGATAGCCCGCAGTGCCGGGTTCGCTGCCAACCCATTTCAGTGAATAAGCGCGATGCAGTTTGGCATCTTCATAAACTACTGGACCGTGCTGCGTGAATTTCAGTTCGATTTCGCGAGGCTTGGCTTCACCTTTAACTTTGAGCTGTTCGCGTTCGACGCGCATCGGCTGCCATTTGCCTTGCCAGCGGTATTCGTTCGGATTGGCAGGATTGGTTTCTTCGACATACAAATCCTGCTGGTCAATGCCGACGATGGTGAAACCGAAACCGACGCGTTCATTGTGCCCGGCGGCGACTCCGGGCAGCGATGGTTCGCCCGCGCCAATTACGTTCCAGCCGGGCGCATTCAGATGAACCATATACCGCAAGCTCGGCAGCGCAATCTGGCGATGCGGATCGTTCGCCAGTAGCGGTTTGCCGGTGGCGCTCATTGTTCCGTCAATCACCCAGTTGTTACTGCCGTCACTGGAATTGGGGTTTGGAGCGAAATTGACCGCCGCTCCAGCGGCAGTTGCTCCGGCCAAAATTTTTGAGTCAATGCCCGCCAAATCCAATCCTTCAGGGATTTCCAGCTTTCGCTTCGGGTCTGTTTCCATCCATTCGTCCACGAATTCTTTGCCAAATTCGCGCGCCAGTTGCGCGCGGCGAATTTCGCTGGAAGCATTGTTTGTCATTACGTATCCGGCCATTCGCGTCAGGCAAACTTCTGGCGTCCACGGTTCCGGCTCGTAACCCGCAAGTTGGAATTCAATCGGCAGCTTTCCTGTCTGTTTGACCAACGCAATTTGTGCGTTCACGCCGCGAACAAACGCTTCAATGATTGGTTTGGCGTCAGGCGCGTAAGATTCATATTCGGCTTTCATGTCGCCGCGATAACGAACCAGCCGGGCGAATTTGTCTCGTTCGATGGCGCTTGGCCCAAGGATTTCCGCCAACTTGCCTTCGCCCTGGCGACGCCACAAATCCATTTGCCACAGTCGGTCCTGCGCGGCGACGAAACCTTGCGCAAAAAACAAATCATCCTGCGATTCGGCGTAAATGTGAGCGATACCCCATTCATCGCGCAGCACCCGCACAGGCTTTTGCAAGCCCGCCAGCTTCAACGTGCCCGACGTTTGCGAAAGCACGCTTTGCACTTTTACGGTCAGGTCGCTTCTTGATTGCCCTGTAACGTGTGAACGGTCGAGCGATATGGTGGAGAGAAACGCTAAAGCAAGGATAGAAATGAATTTTGTGGGCTTCATAGAGCAGGTCTCCGGCACACTGATGTAGGAACCACAAAAAGCTCAAAAGGCACAAAATAAACCAACTTCCTGTTTGTGTTTTCTGTGCTTTTTGTGGTTGGAAACGTTTTCAATTCATTAGGCACCAAGTGCTTTTCGGCAATAGTCGTAACACGCTTTTACTTCGGCGACGGTGTCAGCGCCTTTGTATTCGTATTCGATGTTGGCGGGAATTTTCCAGCCGCCTTTTTGCAGTGTCGTCAGCACTTCTTTGATCGGCGTGTCTCCCTGGCCAAATACGACGTTGTCGCCCTGATTCTTTTTGCGGTCTTTGATGTGCAGCGTGACGATGCGGTCGTGGTGTTTTTTCAGATAATCCACCGCGTCAAAGCCAGCAGCAGTGAAATGACCGATGTCCAGATTCATGCAGATGTATTCCGAATTGCCTTCCATGGCTTTAGCGAAATCGTCCGGCGTGGCAAATTCATTGGGGCGGATGTTGGAATGGTTATGCATACCGACGCGAATCTTGTACTGCTTGGCATACACATCAATCCGTTTGGCGGTGTTGACGTTGGCGGATGCGGTGATGCACTTCGCGCCGATGGCTTTGGTCATTTCAAACCCGCGCTTGATTTCTTCGTCCGTGAAATCGTCTTTGAAGCTGTAATTCAATGCGTACAATTCAATGCCCGCTTTTTTGAACTTTTCGCCTGCCAGTGTGAAAAAGCTCAACGGCGTAGTCAGCCGCCACGTGCGAATCCCAGCGCGGTCCAATCCTTTTGGTTCCAAATGGCCTGACCACAATTCGCAACAGCTAAGGCCGGTGTCAATGTAAGCTTTGATAGCTTCGTCCAGCGAGCGATCGCGGAAGCTGTAACTCTGCGCGCCAAGCTGCACGCCTTTTACTTTTGAGTTGGGTTTTTGCGCGGCGAAGGTTTCGAACGGCAAAGCGGCGGCGGCAATTGAGCCGAGCGCCAGCTTGCTCCAGTCTCTGCGGGTCAAGTCGGACATGGAAATCTCCTGGTTTTGAATGTTGATTTTGAAGAAAGTGCGATTGCGGAAAAGCGAGGTGATTTTAGACTTGCTCCGAAAACGGCACAAGCTCGGCAAGGGCTGGGTGGTTGTGGTAATGTTCGATCATTGTCAGCATCCTGATTCGAGCTTTTATTTTGAACTTACGGGAGAAGAGAGTTATGGCGGCCTTTGATCCGACAGACACAGTGCGGCTGTGTGTGTCTTGCAAAGAGTGTTACCCCCCAAACCAGCAAATCTGCCGGGACTGCATGGTGGAATTGATCCCGGTGGAAAGAATTCCTTACACCATCAATTCGCGTTACCAGCTTGAGCGCGTTTTAGGACGCGGCGCCACGGGGATCGTCTTTGGCGCAACCAGCCTGGAATCCGGCAAACAAGTGGCTGTCAAAGTCATTCGCGCCAGCGTCATCGCAGACCCGCGCGCGCAAGATCGGTTTCGCCGTGAAGCCCAAATCGCTCTTCATTTCAAAAATCCACAGATCGCCGCCGTGCATGATTTTGGCGTTCTACAGGACGCAACAGGATATGTCGTCAGTGAATTCGTCAAAGGGCGTTCGCTGCGTGACGAGATGAAGAGCGCGGCCAAGTTTGATGTTCAGGCGGCGGTTGATTTGCTTGGGGATATTTGTGATGCGCTGGACGTGGCGCACAAAGCGGGTTTGGTCCATCGTGATTTGAAACCGGAGTGCATCATTCTGCCCGACAAAATTGCGGATACCGGAGCGCTGATGCCGAATGTGGTTCTGGTCGGTTTCAGCTATACCAAATTCGCTTCTGGCCAACAGTTTGTGCCGGGCACAACCGCTCGATTGCAGGGCAGAGGGCAGTTGCCGCTGCGTCCAACGTACTTAAGTCCTGAACAGTTTCGCGGCGAAGAAGCTGATTTGCGCTCGGATATTTACAGCCTGGGAGTGATCGCGTACGAAATGCTGGCTGGACAACCACCCTTTGCTGCCAAACGAGTCGGCGATTTCGGGGTCAAGCTGCTGAATGAAAAGCCGCAATCGCTGCGCCAGGTCAACAAAGACGTCAACGCGTTGATCGAATCGGAAATCTTGCGCGCCTTGGAAAAAGAACCGATGGATCGCCCGCAGCGCGCGCTGGAGTTCAAGCGCGACCTGGCGAATGGCGCGCATTTAAGCTGAAATATGCACCTGCTCCGAATTGAAGCCCTCAATTTTCGTAACCTCACCGGATCAATCGAATTTACTCCGGGTTTGAATCTTATTTACGGGCAGAACGCGCATGGCAAAAGCAGTTGGCTGGAAGCGGCTTATTTGCTGGCGACAGCCAAATCCTTCCGAACTTCGCATCCGCGCGACGCTATCCGGCACAATGAAACCGAAGCCATTTTGCGTGGCACAGTTGCGCGCGGCAATCTGACCAAAGATTTACAACTGTTGCTGACGGCTTCAACCAAACAAACCTTCGTCAACGGCAAGCGCGAACCAAATGTGCGGTATCTGGGCAATCTGGACGCGCTGGCCTTTACTGCGGACGAAATGGACATCGTTCGCGGAGCGCCCGATGCCCGGCGGCGGTTTCTGGATCGAGGGGTTTTCGGAACGCTGCCATCGTATTTGGGCACGCTGAATGAATACAACCGCGTGCTGAAGCAGAAAAATGCATTGTTACGAGAGGCTTCGGATGCCGACAATCCGCTGCGATTTCAGCCGCAAATTGAAACCTGGAACGACCAGCTTGTCGCCCTGGGCACAGAGGTTCATCTGGCGCGA
>CAZXHW010000442.1:0-6930 GCA_964639915.1 uncultured Heliomicrobium sp. | reverse complement strand
GCGAAGGCGAAAAATCCACGCAACCCGAAAACATACAGCCGCCACCCGAAATCTCCACCGCAGCGTCTGCCTGATGACCCTGACAATTGAAATCCCTGACCCATCGTTAGTTTTGCTGATTGGCTCATCCGGCGCGGGCAAATCCACTTTTAGCTCCTCTCACTTCCAACCGACTGAAGTCGTTACTTCTGACCGCTGTCGAGCAATGATCAGCGACGATGAAAGCGACCAGACGATCAACGCCGAAGCTTTTGGTTTACTGCATCACATCGCCCGCTTGCGAGTTCAGCAAAGGAAACTGACCGTGATTGACGCCACCAATTTGCAGTTTCGCGCCCGACGGCCCTTGCTGCGGATGGCACGCGCCCACAAACTTCCGATTGTCGCCATTGTGTTTCAGGTTTCGCTGGAAACCTGCTTAGCCCAGAATCAAGCACGGACCGAACGCCAAGTCAGCCAGGAAGTGCTTGAACTTCATCAGCAACAACTTGCCGAAACGCTTTTAAGATTAGATCGTGAAGGCTACAGCCAGATTTATGTAATCGAAAAATCCGATTTCCCGAATCTGATGGTCCAAAAATTAAGATGGAAATCGCAGGTGCTGCTGACGGGTAACCAGCCCAAAATGTAGGCAAACATTAAAATTACTCTGTTTGCTGAATTTACGGCTCGAAAGACTGGAAGATTCCGGCTATTGAGAATGTTGTGTGTATGCCTAGCAAAGAATAGCTAGGGGCCAGGGCGGGCTGTCCGGGGGCTAAAGGCACCAGGCTCGTTGATGGCCCGCTCCTTGTTATTTATCCCCGGTTTGCCTGGTTGGGCTTAATTGCCCTGCCCCGAAGTTCTCATATCAAGTATCGCTTTATAGGCTGCTGTCGCTTTTCGCAGCTCAAGCCACTGGGCAAACATGTCCGGGGTTTGCAACCAAACACTCGTCCACTGCGCTATCTCCCCCATCTCAGCGCGCTGTTGGTCGTCCAGTTTTGGGGATGCGGAAAGGGCAGCGGCTTGTTGTTTCAATCGCATCACCGCCGCCCGCGCAAATCGCACACCGGTTTTATCACCTGCCTGCTGAAACTTTCGATATAGCTTGTCTAATTTCCACAATGTGGCTTCTGCTTCATCAAGCGATCCACAACCTGACAATTCACGAAAAAGCGATTCATACTTTTCCGTAGGCGAATCCATTCTGAAGATTTGATCAAATCGAACAGGCAGTTCTTCTTCGTTCAGAATGCGCGCGATTTCCGCTGGCTGCATCGCGCCGCCTTCGCCGTACTCTTCCACCAAGGCTTGGTTGATGATGGCGATTTCGCGCGCAGTGACTTCGCCCATCGCTTCGCGGTCGTAAATCTCTAAAACCATTTCCTGTTTGGTCGGGCGCTTCATCCGCAACTCAAATGATGAAACAGGCAGGATTTACTTGATTGAACAGGATGAAAATAATCCTGAAAAATCTTGTTCATCCTGTCTATTTCGGATGGGTTCCATTTGTCTGTTTCACACTTTCGATGAAGATTTCATTGAGCGAAGGCGCGACAAGCTCAAAGCGCGTGATGTGGGCACCGCCGGAAAGCAGGTGTTGAAGGAACTTTTGCGGATCGCCTTCATCATTAAGCGTGACTTCAATGTGATCGCGGCGTTGAGAAAAGTTCTTCACCGCCGGATACGAATTCAGCGCCGCATCGAAATTTTCGCCGTCAATCGCAATGTAGCGCCATCCAAAGCCACGTTTGACCTCGCGCACCGAACCGCCAAGGATTTTCTTTCCTCGGTTGATCAGACAGATTTCGTCGCACAACTCTTCAGCCTGCTCCATCAAATGGGTCGAAAAGATGATCGTTTTATTCTGCTGTTTCAATTCCTGGACGACCTCTTTCAAAAGCCCGGCGCTGACCGGATCAAGCCCTGAAAAGGGCTCGTCCAAAATCACCAAGTCAGGTTCGTGCAGAATGGTCGAAACGAACTGAATCTTTTGCTGCATTCCTTTCGACAACTCTTCCCATTTCTTCAGCTTCCACTGACTCATATCAATCCGTTCCAGCCAGCGGTCAATGCGCTTTTCGGCTTCGGCGCGCGGCAGTCCTTTGAGTTCTGCAAAGAAAACAAGCTGATCTCCAACCTTCATTTTCTTGTACAGGCCGCGATCTTCCGGCAGGTAACCGACACGCTCTTGAAGCTGTGCAGACATCGGCTTGCCAAACAGACGAATCTCGCCGGCATCCGGCATGGTGATGTTGACGATCATGCGAATGGTCGTTGATTTGCCTGCGCCGTTGGGGCCGAGCAATCCGAAGATGCTGCCTTCTTTTACTTCCAGCGAAAGATCATTGACGGCGACAAAATCGCCGTAGCTTTTACGAATTTGATGAACCGAAATTGCGTTAGCCATAATTTTGATTATTGAAGGGATTGAAAGCGCGCGTATGCTACTTCAGGCTCTGAAGCGACTCAAGCAGGCAATTATTTGGACTCGACGCTTGTTGCGGCGCTCGGCTATAATCCTGTGCGGTTCAATGCTTCCAAGTTCCGGATCCCCAAACCTTTTCACCAAGCGAACGCGAGATCGAATTTAATGGCTAGTTTCCGAATCAGAACGCCAGCCGAGTACCTGAAGCTTCTATGGCGAAGGCGCTATTTTGTCCTGGCTCCGTGCCTGATTGTTTCCGCCGCGCTTGCTTACGCAATCTACAAACTGCCCAATGTTTACGAATCTCGCACCACCATCATTGTTGATCCGCCAAAGGTTTCGGCGAACTACGTCCAGCCGGTCAACCAGATTGATTTGAATTCGCGCCTGAACTCGATCCAGAAACAGGTCACCAGCCGCACAGAGCTTCAACGGCTGATCAACCGGTACGGGCTTTACCCGGAACTAATCGCACGCAATACACCCATTGAACTGGTGATTGACGAAATGAACCGGCATATTTTCGTCCAACCTTACAGCGCGGCTTCGGGAGTTTACGCGTTCCAGATTTCCTATCGCGGCCCTGATCCGCGCACCATTCGCGACGTGACAGCAGAGCTGGCCGCGCGTTTCATTGACGCCAATTCCGACGAAACGCGGCGGCAGGTTTACACCACGATTGATCAGTTGGAAGGGCGCATCAACGACGTCAAAGCCCAACTGGAAAAGATTGAATCGGCGCGCGCAGGATTTCTGGTCACCAACCCGGACGCCGTCCCCGGCCAGGAACAGAACATGCTAGGCCAGATGAATTCCCTGAGCATGATTCGCCAATCGCAACAAAACTCGATTGATTCGCTGCGAAGCCAGATCACAATGAGCGAACAGGTGCTGGCCAATCTGAAAACCCAGGAAAGCACCGAGCCGGAAACACCGCTGGCCGCCGGACAAACCGAAGGTCAATTGCGAGCCAAGCGCGCCGAATACGAAGGCCAAATGAAGCAACTGTTGGTTACGTACACAGAAAAATATCCCGAAATCATCAAGCTGCGCGTCCAGATCGAATCCATTAACCGCGAGCTGGATGACCTGAAAGCGAAAACCGAGCAGGAACGCCAGAACAAACGCGCTAACAAAACCGTCAACCCGCAAATCGCCCAGCTTGAAATCAAATTGGGCGCAGACCGCGCCGACCTGACTCGCAAAAACAGCGAACTTGAACAAACCACTCGGCAGTTGAATGAACTGCAAAGCCGTTTGCGAAATTCGCCGTTGCTGGCAACCGAAGCGACCGGCATTGAGCGCGATTACAACACGCTGCGAAAACGCTACGAAGATTTGCTTTCCATGCTCGACAACGCCCGATTCGGCGCAAAGGTCATCAACGATTTCAGCGGCGAAACTTTTCGTATGACCGACCCGGCAAATTTGCCCGAAGCGCCCGCTTCACCCAAACGAAACATGCTTTACCCAATGGCGCTGATCGTCGGAATATTGACCGGCTTGATCGCCGCTGCTGCCATTGAAGTGCGTGCGCTGCTGACCATTCGCGATTCGCGCGACGTCACGCATTACACCCAATTGCCTTTGCTGGTTACAGTGCCAAAGATCATTACGGCACAGGAGCTTCGCTGGCAACCAATGCTGATCGCGGCAAAGTTTTTCGGCATGGTGGTGCTGATTCCGCTGGGGGCGTTTTTGCTTTACCAGGGGATCAAAATTTCGCGGGTGTTGAGTATGGTGACAGGAAGTTATTAACAGGAGTTGGGAAATAGAGGTTGGGAGATAGACAAAGCCCAACTCCTACCTCCCAAATCCTATCTCCACTTATGTACCTACAGTTTTACGGACTCCGAGACATTCCATTTAGCCTGACGCCTGACCCGCGCTTTCTGTACTTCACGGCCAGTCATCGCGAGGTGATGGCCAATTTGCATTACGGCATACAGCACGGCAAAGGCTTGATTGTCGCAACGGGTGAAGTCGGAACCGGAAAGACGACAATGTTGCGAGCGATGATTTCGCGGCTGGATCGGAGCGTGCTGAACTCTTATATCTTCAATCCGGGTTTGACTGTGCCGGAGCTTTACCAGCATCTGGCGACGGATTTCGGCTTTGCGCCGTATTCATCCAAAGCCGATGCGCTGCAAAAGTTTGGGCGATTGCTGATGATGCGGCATTCTCGCGGATTGAGAACCGTTCTGGTGGTGGACGAGGCGCAGGGCTTATCGCGTGAACTCCTGGAAGAAATTCGCTTGCTGTTGAACTTTGAAACCTACACCGAAAAGCAGTTGCAGATTGTTTTGACCGGACAGCCTGAACTCAGAACCTTGCTGAACAGCGCGGACTTGCGGCAGTTGAAACAGCGAATCAGTTTGCGCTGCGAAATCAAACCGATCAAAGCGGAAGAAGTTTCGGGCTACATCAGCACTCGCTTGAAAGTCGCCGGAGCCACCCGGCTGGATTTATTCACGCCCGATGCCGTGGCGCTGATTTATCGTGCCTCCGAAGGAATTCCGCGCCTGATCAATAACATTTGCGACAACGCGTTACTGAGCGGGTATGCTGCAAACGCGAGAACGATCAACGCCGGAATTATCTCTGAAGTGGCTGAATCGCTGGATTTGCTGCAACCGATGATTGAAGACGATCCGGTTCACGTCATGTCAGGCGCTCTGCCCCCGATGCCTGTCATGCGCGACGAAGTTGTGATGAACTGGCAACCTGAACCCAAAATGCCTGAATTTGACGATCCGCGTTTGAGCGTGCAGAAACCTTCGCGCAAGCGATCTCGCCGTCGCGGTTCGAATCGTCAACAGTCGCCGCATTCAGGCGAACCAGTGCAGTTAAAGGTGGTGTCATCACAAGAAGATGATTTCGAAGAAAACGTCAAAGCAGGGTAAACGCGCTGGCAATTTGCAGGCGAGGTGCCTGCGCTATCAGGTATGAGCAAAGTTTACGAGGCGCTGTTGCGCCAGCAACAAATTGAAAAGAATGGTGAAACGGCGCGCGATCCCTTGGCTGTGGAAACCGGCTCGCCCGAAAGTTTTGAGGAAAATGGCCAGACGGATTTTGAACTGCCTTCCGTAATCGGCGCTCCAATTGGGCCACGCTCGAATGAAGGCGCGCTTTTTTCAGCGCACAGCCATCAGGATTCTTCGCTCAAGCCTGCGCTTCCCGCTGTCACGGAAACCAGTAATGCAGTGCATCAAGCGTCGCCAAAAGCTTCGCCGACAAATGGCAAAGCCGCTGAATATCACCGCACGGCTTCGGTTAATTCACGCGCTATCGCGGAAAGAGTGAAAAAAGCTGCGCCCGTAATTCGCAGGACAGAGCCAGAACCGGAAATTCCAATACCCCAATCTCAAAATTCAACTATCGAGTCGGAAGAACCAGGTCCCAGCTTCCAACTCCCAACTCCTGAACCCGCAATTCCAAAGCGTCAGCACGAAGTTCCGGTCGAGCCAATTCTGCAATCAAAACTTCACCCGCGTTTGGTCCTGCTGACGGCTCCGCAAGCGCCAGAGTGCGAACAGTACCGCACGCTTCGCACACAACTGTTTCACGCGGCGGAAAAGAAAAAGACCCAGGTAGTCACCATCACCAGCACTCTGGCAGGCGAAGGAAAAACATCAACCGTCATCAATCTTGGCCTGGCCATTGCGCAATCGGAAAAACGCGTATTGCTTATTGACGGAGATTTGCGGCGGCCGAATGTGGCCACGTATTTGGGAACACGTGCCAAAGCGGGCTTGGGTGAGGCACTGAGCGGCGAAGGCGACCCGCTCGATTTGTTGTTCACCATCGAAGGCCACGAGCTGTATCTGCTGGCGGTCAGCCGCGAATCAGCGAATCCGACTGAGCTGTTATCAAGCGAACGATTACCGGAAATGATTGCAGGCCTTCGCCAATACTTTGATTTCATTCTGATTGATTCCCCGCCTGTATTGCCATTCGCCGATGCGCGATTGCTGGCCAATCACGCTGACGCGGTTGTCCTGGTTGTACGCGCAGGAATGGCGCAGTACGAAACGGTCGAAAGAGCGATTGAAGCCCTGCCCGCAGGCAAAATGCTGGGCGTGGTGCTAAACGACGCCGAACTGACCAAAGAAGCGGGATATTACGATTACTATTACAACTACGCGCAGCGAAATCAGCACCGCGCGTGGTGGCAGAAACTGTTACGCCCCATCCGAAATTCAAATTTAGGAAGGAAGCTGAAGTTGTAGCTTTGGGCATCAATAACCGGATTCGTCAGATGTTGACGTCGAAGTCCGGCCACCCACGCCAACCACCAGCCACATACACACGTGATCCGTCAGAACGTCTGGCTCAAAATTTCGATTCTGTTTCTGGTTGAAGCCGGAATCATCTTTTCTTTCGCAACGCTCGGCCTCTATTTTCGTTTTCCCGAACATTTCAATTCGATCTTTTTCGATCAGCGCGGCATTTATAAAATTGCGCTGCCGATGGCCGTCAGCCAGATCATCTTTTACCTGTTCGACCTTTATAACGTGTCC
>CAZXHW010000441.1:0-6942 GCA_964639915.1 uncultured Heliomicrobium sp. | reverse complement strand
TCCTTCCCTGCCCGAATTGCTGGTGTTTGACAACCGCCCACGCCCTGAAAATGAATTGGACGAAGAGCAGTTGACGCAAAGCCTGATTGAACAGCGCAAACGCCAACTGGACGAAGCGCAACCGAAAACCGCTGCTGATCTGGACTCATTCAAAGAACAATTTGGCACGGCGTTCAAATTCTCGCTGATGGCTGAAACGCCAAAACCGGAAATGGTCATCGCCTCAGCGCCTGAAATACAACACCACATCGAAACAGTACTCCACAGCGCAACTACTTCAACAAGACTCATCTTATCCAGACGCGAAAAAGGGGATCGAGTTCCCTTATGGGAGATGCAACCCGATAAACAAACCGACAAAGCGGTTCTGGTTTTGGGGACACAGGACTCCCAGCTTGATGATTTGATGAAGTCATTGGTTGATGCCGGTTACCTTGCCGCAACCATTTTCCAAGGGTGGAAGGCGCAAGATTGGGAGCAGGCAAAAAAGTATCGTTACTTCACCACATACAATCGCACAGATGTAGCCAATGAAGTGCAGGACATTTTGACGGCGCTTGCGTATTTGCAGGGAAAAAGCAGAGACGTAAGCGTCGTTGCGCTTGGTCAAACCGGAGGCCTGGCTCTATTGGCCAGAGGATTGGCTCCAAAAATTGATCGGATGATTGTTGATGCGGCGCAACTGGATTCCGCAAATGACCAGGAATTTCTGGCGCGCCTGCCGGTTCCGGGCATTCGTCGCGCCGGAGATTTTGCGACTGCTGTAGCAATTGCGCCGCTGACGCCCCTGCTGATTCACAACACAGGCGGCAAGTTTCAAACAGAACGAATATCGGAAATCTATCAGCGACTTGGTAAGGCTGAAAATTTCAAAACTTCACCAACGCCACTCAGCAATAAGGATGTGCTGAACTGGCTTTCATCAAACTAAAAGGGAAAAAATGCCTGAACAAGGACGCAGCGAAATTTCAAACTCTCAAACTCTGGTTATTGATTTCAACGATCTGAGCTATGAAGCCGTTGAACAACAAAACGGCATCGCTACCGTAGTCAAATTCAAACTGGAAAATCCCGGCGTCAGCGCTGGCGATGTCTTGCTGGTTTTGGCTGGCGAGGATATTCAGTTTCACGGTTTCATCGGCGGAATTGAAAACGGTTGGGGAATTGCCACCGACCGCAATGGTTCCAGCTTGCCAGCCGGAATTCAGTAGCAAACGTCTTATCAACACAGGATTTAGTGGCTCAAAGAATTCACTCTTCTGGTCACGCCTTGATTCAGGCGTGACCAGACCATCGCAATTTCGTTACTCAGCTTTTTGGCCACAGATTTGCGGGGGACAGCGCTTGTTCGTTTTGGCTCGGCAGCGCAGCGGAATCCCAGGCTTGGCCCTTTATCTTCAGGCTTTGCCCAAAGACGTGTTGTCGTCATAGCGGCTTCTTTGGGGTAATCGAACGCACCGCCACGAACGACTTGGTACGTTCCCTGATAGCCTGGTTCACGCGGCGTTTGGCGATCACTGCCTGGGTAATGGCTAAAATCCGTGGCCGTCCACTCAAACACATTTCCTGCCAAATTCAGAATACCGGTTGGCGTTGCGCGATCAGCGTACGTATCAACATTGCGCGAATATGCCAGCCGCGATTCTTTTGTATTTGCCGCCCCCTCAATCCATTGATCTCCCCAGGGGTAAAGATTCATTTTGCCATTCGGCGTTCCGGCGTCTTTTCCACGCGCGGCAAATTCCCATTCCTTTTCTGTCGGCAAGCGGTACACAAATCCGTCATTGCGCTTTGTCGTCAACCAGGCACAATAGCCGACTGCGTCTTTATACGTGACATGCGTAACCGGAACCTGTCCAGCATTGGCCGGAGGTTCCGAGCCTTGCCAGTTTTCGGGAGCCGGGTGGCCGCTTTTGACGAACTCGGCATACTCCGCATTTGAGACTTCTGTTTTGGCCAAAAAGAACTTCTTCACTTGCTCCGGATGAGCCGGATAATCGTAGCTGAAAATTTTGATTGGACCGGAGGGTATCGTGATGATGAGGTCCTTTTCCGCGTCAGTTACATTACGCCCCATCATAAAATCGCCGCCTTCGATCAAAGCCAGGCCCTCAGGCACGGTCACCGTTGTGCTGCCAGCTCCGCCAATATTGGTCGCTCCTTGCTGGGCCTCATTCTGATTTTTCAGGAAGAAGGCTGCTGCAGCGCCGCCTAGCAACAGAACCAGTGCGCCAATTAACCAGATCATTTTTGAGCTGCCAGGCCGCGCACCTGTTGCCACAGCAGTTCCACGCGCCAGGCTTGCGGCGTTTGTCAGCCTGCCCGAATCAGTTTGAACTACGACATTCGTTCCGGTTGGCGAATTTTCCAGTCGCTCGGTTGCGGCGGCTGATGCTCCGGCGGTAAATGCCCGCGTAGTTCGCTTCTGCCCTAGCTCTATGCCCAAGGAACCATCCAGCGACAAAATGGCTTCCTTAAATTCATCTGCAGACTGAAAGCGCTGCTCCGGGCGTTTTGCCAAAGCGCGCATGACAAGCTGGTCCAACTCTTTGGGAATGCCTGGGTAATATGCCGATGGCGGCGGAGGCGCTTCGGACACGTGTTTGCGACGAAGCGAAACGTCCGGGCTGGTTTCAGGGTCAGGCGCAAACGGCAATCGCCCAGCCAGCATTTCAAATAGCGTGATACCTAGCGAGTAAATATCCGACCGCGCATCCAGGTCGGCCAAGCCAAATTGCTGCGGCCCCAAAATGGCTTCAGGCGACATATAGGCGCTGGTTCCAGGCGTCAATTTTTGCGTGACGGTTTTGGTTTGCTGAACTTTGACGATTCCGAAATCGCTGACTTTGACGGTTTCGGTGTCCATCATCAAGATGTTAGCAGGTTTGATGTCGCGGTGAACGATACCGACGCGCTCTTCGCCTTCCCATCGGTATTTGAAGTTATGCGCATACTGCATGGCATCCAGCGCCTGGACGAAAATCTTCAAGGCGCGTTTGTGCGGAATCGGGCCGGTTTCATAAGCAATCATTTCGGCCACGTTCGAAATGCGCCGGTTTTTATGCTGATAACCGGGCATGTATTCCAGAATCAAAAAGTGCTGGTCGCCTTCGACGGCGAATTGGATGACGCTGACGATATGAGGGTGTTTGAACTGAACTTGCAGGTTGGCTTCGCGAATGAACAAGTCGCGCAACAATGCTGCTTGTCGTTCGCTGGTGGCATACCCGGTCAGGGTTTTGATGGCGACTTGTTGCTTGTACTCCGTCAGGAAGGCGCTTTCGGCCAAATAAACCTTACCCATTCCTCCTTCACCGACTTCAGAAACGATTCGATAACCGCAAACGATTTTGCCGATCAGATTATTGTTCATAGAGTAGTCGGAAGTCGGAAGACGGGAGCCAGTTTTGAAGAAAACCACTAGCTACCGCCTACCAACTACTCGCGATTCAGCCTTTCTTCTTTTTCCCCTTTTCGTCTTTCTCTTTGCCTTTGCCGCCTTTTTTCTGCACATCAGAGAGAGAATTCTTGAACATGGCGTTGTCGGGTTCCAGTTCGCTGGCTTTCTTAAACGCATTCGCCGCTTCATCTATACGGCCTTGCCGGTAGTAAGCGACGCCCAGATTCGAAAACGCTTGCGCATTGCGGTCGTCAAACTGAACTGCCAACTGGTAGTTGGAAATTGCGGCATCCAGTTTTTGCAGCATCAAATATGCCGTGCCCAGATTGTTGTGGATGATGGAGCTTCGGGGTTCCAGCTTTGCCGCAATCTGTAACTCATCCAGCGCTTCGTTCGGGCGGTTCACGTTCAAAAACAGATTGCCCAAACTGGCGCGAGGAACTGCCCAGGTCGAATCATAACTCTGCGCTGCGACATAGGCATTGATCGCTTCGTTGTAACGCTTCTGCAAAAACAAAATACCTGCCCAGTTCAGATGAACAAAAGGATCTTTTGGCGCAAGCTCAAGCGCTCTCTTCCCTTCCGCATTGGCGCGATTGAAATCCTGCAATTCGGCATAAACTCTTCCCGCGACGGTATGCGCCAGCGAAGATTGCGGCGCAAGCTGGATCGAGCGCTCAACAGCTTGTTTCGCTTCTTCCAAACGCTTTTGCACACGAAGCGCGTTAGCCAACCCAGCGTAAGCGTCCGGCCAACTGGGTTCTTTCTTAATCGCCAAATTGTAATTTTCAATTGCCCGGTCACGATTTTCGCGCTTGCCTGTGCGGAACAGCGCATTGGCATAGTTGTTATAAATTCCGGAATCACTAGCCCCGGCTTTGAGCGCGCCTTCGTATTCCGCGACGGCGTCTTCGTACTTGTTCAGTTCGTAAAGGGAGTCAGCCCGGCCACGCCTAGCTTCCGCCGAAGCAGGATTTTGAATCGCCGCCTTCTGATATTCAGCGTCGGCGTTCGCATAATCCTTGGCATCAAACAGCGCTTCCGCCAGTCCGAGCCGCGCGTCCATAGAATCCGCCTTCAACGCCAGCGCTGCGCGAAACGCTTCGGCAGTTGCACGGGAATCGCCTTTGCCGATCAAAGCTTCTGCCTTCGTCAGGCTTTCCTCAAACGGTGTAAGCACAGGTTTAGCCGTGGCTGTGTTTGTGGAATTCGAAGGCGGCGTCACAGGTGCATTTTTCGGTGGAGTCACCACAGCGACAACCGTCCCTGAAGTTACATTGCCGGATGAAGCATTGGAAGCTCCAGTGCCAGTTCCTTGAGCCGGTTTGGAATTTGTTCTTCCGCCTGCACTTCCCGCTCCGCTGACATCAGCAAGCAAATCCCTGCTCGCAGGATTCGGGCGTGTGGCCAATCGGCGCGGTGGTCGCTTGGCTTGCACCAGGGGAATTGGCTCGGCGCTGACTCCCAAGTGGCCTATGGATTGTGCTTCGGTTCTGGTAAGGAATAATGATAGAGAAATTACGACAATACTGGCTCGGGAAAGAGCGCGTTTGGCTGATTCAAAATAGAGACCGCTTTTCATATCAATCTGGCTCCAAACTGTTGATGCAAAGCCTGACCGCTTATCAGGCAAAAAATTCGGGGGCACAGACACGGCGCATCTTACAACAAGTCTGCTCATGATTAACAACTTCGCCGTGGAAATAACGTTTTCGTGCTGGGTAAGTGACAGCCTGCGCTTTGCTTTCATTAAGGGTTAAGCGACTGAAGCAGACTCTTCAACCAGAATGTTTTGCACGACGATCGTTCGGGTGGATTTCTTGACACTTTTGTTGAGGGCAACGTATGATGCGTCGCGGTTTAATCAAATGTGTAAAGTCATTGTTGTGAGCCAGTAAAGTGACAAAGGTCAAACAGGTTTTAGGGCGAATTTTGAGCGTTCACGCAATTCAGTCCAAAGGAAAGAAACAAGTAGTATGGTAGGTGAATATATTGGAGAAGCTTGTCAGCGGATCCTCAATGGTATTGTTCACCTGATTGCCCGGCTGGACCCAAACCCGAATGCCTTATCTGTTATCGGGCTTGGGATCAATGTGTTAGCGGCTTTCCTGTATGGTTATGGGCAGTTTTTTTATGCAGGCTTGGTAATGATCTTTGCCAACATCTTTGACATGTTGGATGGGCGTGTGGCGAGGTTGACAGGTCGCGTTTCTAAATTCGGAGCCTTTCTGGATTCCAGTTTGGACAGGCTTTCGGACATGATTGTTTTTCTGGGTATCATCATTTTCTATTCCCGCGACAGCGAATACCACAGCACGCTTTATGCAGCATTAACCGGAGCCGCACTGATCGGCTCGGTTATGGTCAGTTACACCAGCGCTCGCGCGGAATCGTTGATTCCGAAATGCGATGTCGGCTTTTTGCGGCGACCGGAACGCGTGGTGCTACTGATACTCGGCTCATTGACGGTTTGGCCTAAATCATCGAGTCCTTTTCTAAACAAGATGCCTGCAACAATCTGGTTGATGGCGATCTTGTCTTATTGGACATTCGCGCAACGGCTTTTTCACACCTGGCGACAAATCCGTGAAATGGAGAGCCAGGGTTCACCTTCTGTTTCCTGAAGGAGGCAGACAGATTCAGTTTGCCAGACGCGGTTTTCAAGTACACAGTGAAATTACCAAACAGAATGAATGGGTAAGGCTCCAGATGGACTGCTAATGCTCTTCCGCGGACTTAGCATGGACGCTTCCCATTCTGGTTGTTTCGCTTTCACCACCCTTTATGAGAAAAAAACTTCAAAAAGATTCGATGATTTGCCCTTGCTGTGGCGAAGTTCGCCAAATTACGAGTATGGAATGCGCGGCTTGTGGAGCTCGTCAAATTGGCGAGCCGATGGTGCAGCCAGATGTGCTGCTGCCCAAGCTGGGAATTTCGTTCTCTGCCATGGCCTGCGCCATTCTGGTCGTGCTGACCTTTCTGTTTGTTTGGATTCTAAGCAACGACATGAAAGTCGGCAGAGTGTTGCTGATTTGGGCAATTGGCGATGCCACCAAGTTCACCGCCGAATTGCTGCAAAACGACCCAAAACTCCCATACTACCGAATTTTTAGTTATGACGCTTATAGAATGGCGGCGATGCTGTCGTATGGTCTGATACCGCTGTCAGCAATTGGCATCTGGCTTAGCCGCCGCGCTGTCAAAAGAGCGAATGCCGCGCCAGCGCAATATGGCGGTTTATCGCTGGCGCGTTATTCGTCAGTCATGACGGTCGCACTATTTATCGTCTTTGCAACCGTTTTAACATCCTCGATTCCAAGCATGCTTGAAAGAGGCCGAGCCAAAAAGGCTGCGGCAACGCGAGCTAAAATGTATGCGCTGCATTATGAAGCATTGCATAAATACCATCGCGAATACGGCAGTTATCCGCAGGAACTCACGGATCTCACGCGGGTAAACGCCGAATCTGTTCCTCATAATGATTACTGGGACAACGATTTCAGCTATCAGCCCGTCGGAGTGATCGCCTCACGCGGCAGCGC
>CAZXHW010000440.1:0-6946 GCA_964639915.1 uncultured Heliomicrobium sp. | reverse complement strand
AGCGATGGCGTATTCCGAAAAGTTTTTGAAGCGGTGGAAAGGAGATTCACTAATTACTGCCGCGATTGCTCCGCACGCACCTTACACTGTCAGCACAGAGCACTTGAATGAAGTACGGGCATTGGCTGAAAAGTTGGATGCGCCAATTCTGACCCATCTGGCCGAAGCACCCACCGAAACTGAATTCATCGCCAAAACCTACAACACACGTCCGGCGGCGTATTTGGAGCGAATCAATTTCCTGTCTCCTCGTTTGCTGGCTGCTCACGTCGTTCACGTCAACGACGAAGAAATTGCCATTCTCAAACGCCGGGATGTCGGTATTGTTCATTGTCCACAATCGAATATGAAGCTGGCGTCTGGAACTGCTCCTATTCCGGCGATGCTGAAAGCAGGGTTGCGGCTTGGGTTGGGGACAGATGGCGCGGCTTCAAATCACGACCTGAGCTTGTGGGAAGAAATAGACTCTGCCGCGAAGCTGCACAAACTGATTTCCGGCGATCCGACAGCCGTTCCGGCACCAGAAGCATTGGCGATGGCGACCATTGGCGGAGCGCGGGCGCTTCACATGGAAAAAGAAATTGGTTCGATTGAGGCAGGGAAGCGGGCGGACTTGATACTGGTGGATATGAGTGCGTTACATCTGACGCCGATGTACAATTACTACTCCCATCTGGTGTATGCGACAAAGGCCTCGGACGTATCTGACACGATTGTGAATGGCAAGGTTTTGATGCGAAACCGTCGGTTGCTGACCCTCAATGAAGAAGCCGTAAAAGCTTCAGCACGCAAATACCAAAAACAAATCAGTCAGAGTTTGAAGCAATAAATCAGCGAATAGATTGTGAAAAGAGGATGCTGAGGATGAAAGTTATAAGCAAAATTTTTCTGGCGCTCGTTACGACCCTGTTCGTTTCCACACAATATGCCTTTGCACAGCAATCCGCCGGTAATAAGCCTTCAGCCGGAAGTGAGCCGCAAGCACCTCAGGAAAAATCGGATCTTCCAGCCGCAGAGCTTATTTCCCAAGGCAAAGCCTTGTATCGAACTGCAAAGTTCAAAATGGCGCTGGCAAAATTTGAAGCGGCACTGGAACAGGAAAAAGACAATGACGAAGCGCTGGGATTAGCCGCAGAAACATCATTTCGATTAGACAGTCAGGGAGCAGCGCGCGATTACTTTTTACGGCGGGCTGAATTGCCCGGCCAGAAAGATTCCGTCAAAGCTTATTCGTACCACCGCGCTGCAATGACTTGCTGGCGAGAAGCTCACGATTTGGTGGCAAAATATATCGAGCTCAAAAATGGCAAAGTGACTCACAATTTTCCTGAAAGTGCAAAACGGGAAGCTTCGGAAACCATCAACAATGGGATTGAATATGCGACGCGTGCCCTGAACCTTAGGTCCAGTTTCGCTGACGCATACAACATCAGAAATTTGCTGCACGCTGAAGCCGCAATAATGGCAGATGATGAAACTTGGGCCAAAAATAGTTGGCAAAAATCGTTGGATGATTTGCGCATGGCATTATCAATGTCCAAACCTGTGTTAGACAGCAAATTCGATGCGGCAGATTTCAACTTCCCGACCATACGCGTTTCGGAATTTTCCCGAACAAAAGAAGAGCAAGATATACAAGGTGACGAGCTCCTGAAAATTATTGAAGGCGGAAAACCGCTGAAGCGCGTGCAGCCAATTTTCCCCAGCACACGTCCGGGCAAACCCGCTGATCCGAATGCCCCCGCGCCTAAATACACATTGACTTCCGGCAAGGTCAAAGTCGAAGTTTTGGTTTCCACCGAAGGCAAAGTGATTTTCTCTCATATCATTGACGGCAGGTCAGAATTGAACAGCGCTGCAATTCTGGCAGCCAGGGGGTGGACATTTGAGCCAGCAATGCTGGACGGACAGCCTATTCAAATTAGCGGAGTTATTAGTTTCGATGTAAAACCTGCGCGAGCGCAGGCGCCGCCGACTCAGGGAACAGCTTCAGCCACGCCTACTCGCAAGCCTTAAGAAAACAGAAATGGGCAGGCCTTCAAAGGCCTGCCCATTTTATGAGCGCTCTCAATACTTCGTTTCCGTTACGGCTTCTTCTTCGCAGGAGCCGCGCCTTTTTTCTTTCCGTCGTCCAAAGATTTCGGTTGCGGCAGGTTGTTGCCGCGAACCAGTTCGGCAATCACCGTTTTCGCTTCAGCGACACGAGCATCGGTGGCTGGCGCTTTTTCAACGAAGGTTTGCAAGGAGTCTGCTGATTCCTTGAATTTGCCTGCGTTGGCGTATGCCAGTCCGATTCCGTGCCAAGCTTCGATGTTGCTGGGATCGGAATCCAGAATCTTTTGATACGCAGCGATGGCCGCATCCGTCTGACCGGCATCAAAAAGCACGCGCGCGCCTTTCAGCGGGAAATCCTTTTTCTTGGCCGGGTCGTCAGTGAGTTCTGAAATCGCGTCGTAATCTTTCACAGCGGCTTCGGCCTGTGGGCCATCAAAGTATTTGCCGCCTAAAATCGCTTCGGATTCAGCCCGGACAACCAAGTAGGTGCGGCGATTGGCTTTGTTTTGCGCCGGGTCGCTTTTTTGCTTGGTGTCTTTTTCCGCATTGTCCAAACCTTCCAGCGCTTTGTTCGTGGCCACGATGGAATCCAGAAAATCCTGTTTGGCTGCATCACGGTTGCCTTCGTTGAAGGTTTTGACCGCGCGCTTTTGCAATGCGATTGCCAGGTTGCCCTGCGAAATGTGAATGGTTGGATTGGCAGTGACAGCTTCTTTGAACGCCGAAACGGCAGTTGTGAAATCTGACTTGGCCATTGCGTCATTGCCTTCTTTCAACTTTAGATTGATGACGGCAACTGCAGCATTGTATTTCTCGGCCTCTTCTTTTTCGGCAAGTGCTTTTTTGTATTCCTCATCAGCTTTTTTCTTATCAGCTTCGCTGATTTTGGCAGGTGCGCCGGCAGCCGTAGTGCCACCAGAAGCTTTCTTGGTGTCTTCCAGTGTTAACTTGCGTCCATCGCCAGGACGAAGCTCAAATTTGAGCGGCTCTTTATCCGGGCGGACCCCCACGTTAAAAGCTGGGTCGCATCCTTCAGCGGAAACAATAATTGTATATGTGCCGACAAAGGGCACACCCGCGTGCAGGAAGTGACCTTTTTTGTCAGACTTGACTGGGTAATTGCCTTTGATGTCAGTGCGGATGATTTGGACTTCCGCGCCCACAATGGGTTCCGTGGTGCCCGCTTTGAGGACGTCGCCTTCAATGCGTCCCACCTGCGCAAATGCGCTGATGCTGAGCAAAGAAAAGAGCGCACAACCTGCTAGCACCATCAAAAGATTCTTGATCTTCATTTTCTGTCCTCCGTTTGTTGCTATAACTGATTGAAACTCAAAACATAGCCACTTAAAGCGCGGCTTTTGATGTGGGCGCGTCAAAAACGTTGCAACCGTACTTCTACGTGTTTTGCCCGCTGACTGCTCTTTTCTGGCGCGCCAGTGATTTGGTTTATTGAAATTCTATTGCTAGTAAAGTGTATTCGTTGAATCAATTCGAGTGAATTCTAGCTGTCCAAAAAACAGATTTCAATTCGTTGCTGGCTCAAGCCGACTTTGCATACGGAATTGGGTCAACTGATCCTGCTTCTCGAAACCCACGCAACCGAAGCGCGCAACTGTCACATTCGCCACAAGCGACATCTTCGCGCTTGTAACACGACCAACTCAATTCAAGCGGCGCTCCAAGTTCAATGCCTCGCCGGACGATTTCGCTTTTCTGCATTTCAATGACCGGCGTGACAATCTCGATTCTGGTTTCCGGCTTTGTGCCAACTTCGATGGCGCGTTGGTACGCTTCGTAAAACTCCGGGCGGCAATCCGGATATCCGGAACCGTCTTCGGCGACAGCGCCGATGTAAATGCGATTTGCGCCGATAACTTCCGCCCAGCTTGTCGCAATCGCCAGCAAATGAGCATTCCGAAAAGGAACATAAGAAGTCGGAATTTCTGTTGACGCCAAATCAGCCTGACTGACTTCGATCTTGTGGTCGGTCAGGGAAGAGCCGCCAATTTGCGCTAGATGCGCGATGTTTGTCGCCAAGCGCCGACTGACTTTGTAATAGTCGGCAATGTCGTTAAATGCCTTCAACTCGCGCCGTTCTGTGCGCTGACCGTAGCTGACATGCAACAACGCTATTTCATCACATTCGCTGGCGGCAATTGCCGTCGTAACGCAACTATCCATCCCGCCACTTGTTAAGACCACTGCAAGCATTGTTTGGTTTCAAACTCCCTTGGTATCCGGCCCCCAAATATATTTGTGAAGCTGTAATTGCATTCTGGCGCGAATTTTGGATTTCAAAACCCATTCCGCCAAGTCTTGAAGGTCAACCGATCCCCAGACCGGCGAAAAGAGGAGGTGCGGTTGGCGCTGGTTGAGATTGTATTTGTTTACCACCTCCAGCGCGAAATCAAAATCGGCTCGATCTGCGATGACGAACTTAATTTCGTCGTGCGGATTCAGTTTTTCCAGGTTTGGCCAGAAATTGCGTTCCGCTTCGCCGCTGCCTGGACATTTCACATCCAGAATCTTGATGACTCGCGAATCAAGCACGCTGGTGTCCAAGCCGCCGCCAGTTTCGATCAACACCGTGAGCCCTTCGTCGCAGAGACGTTTGACCAGTTCGCAGCACTCGCGCTTTTGCACCAGCGGCTCGCCGCCTGTGACTTCGACAAGGTTGCAGCCGTAGCTACGAACTCGTTCCAGCACCGCGTCCACGCTCATTTCGGTTCCGCCAGTAAACGTATATTCGCTGTCGCACCACGAACAGCGCAAATTGCACCACGTAAGCCGCACAAAAACACAGGGCAAGCCCGCAAAAGAGGACTCGCCCTGGATTGAATAGAAAATTTCCGTTATCCGCATTTCTGCACTAGAACAACTTTTCTGCGGGAGGCTTGGCGCCCTTCAAACGCAAATAAATTGTTGTTTGTCCGCGATGATGCGTTTGATGTTCGAAGGCTTTCGCCAGAATCACGCCGCGCGGAAGATCATTGGTCCCGAGTTTAGCCATTTCGCCCAGCTTCTTTGCGTCAGTCGCTTTGATGGCATTGATGACGAAATCATAGCTTTCAATTACAGCTTTGGTGCAGGCTGCTTTGGTTTTCATTGAATCGGTTTTTTCCAGATTCACTTTGTTGGTGCTGGCGACTCCGGTGGCTGCCGACGCAAAGTAATAATTGGCATTGGCCAGGTGCAGAAACTGTTCGGCAAAGCTGCGAACATCCGGAGTCGCCTTGAAGGCATAACCATCTTCCGGCATGGCGTCCAGATATTCTTTGGTGTAATCGCGGGCGCGAGTCCAGTCCGCGACCATCATTGCAATGTGATCCGTGCCAGCGGCAGCGGACTGCAAAGGCTTAACGGCAGAAACGGAAGCTGTTTGGGCGATACAAACCAGCCCAAAAGCCATAGTGATGGCCAATGTGCTGACCAGATAACGCAACGCGAGGATTCTCTCCTTCATAGGTTCTCCTTTTCGAGGTTAGGTTGATTTGGTGAATGACGAAATTTCTTGGTGCTTGATCGCAACCATCGGACATACGACAACTGCGAGCGTCAGGTTGCGGTTTCGTCTCGATGAAGTCAAGTACCCAACACGGTAAAAACTTGTAAAAGTCCTTGTTTTACTTAGGCTTATGTAAGCTGGTTGACACTTGAATCACCTTTTACCTTCTTCATTTTTGGATTCAAGCTACTCCTTGGCAGTTTCATCCGTGTGCGCTTGCGGTTGCCAAACATATAAAACGTGAAAGCCTGTATCTTCGGTAGGGACGAATCCGAGCCGTTCGAAAACGGATTGCGACTGGCTTAACTTATCCAGATTGATCGAGAGTTTTTTTCCGCAGCCTACGGCATCGTCCATCAAGCTTCGAATGAGTTGGGAACTGATCCTTTTGCCGCGATGCTCAGGCAGCAGCGTTATGTCCATAATTCGGATTTCAGCTTCACGCTGGTCCGTGTACAGGCGACCTACCGGCTGATCTTCGAACAGAATGATTGAATAGTCGGCTTTAGGATATTCCGTTTGATAGTGCGTAAGCTGAGCATTTAGTTGAAATCGTATGAAAGCGTCTTTCTGTTCATCCGTCCAGGGAACCATTGCCAGTTCCTGCTGGCGTGTCGAACCGTAAACCGCAACCAGAAGATTTTCGTCTTCCGCCACAGCCGGACGCAGTTTAATGCGGGAAGATATGTCGGTTGTGCTCATTTTTAGGCTTCGATAGGGCGATTAAACACGGCTTCGTAGATGACGCTATCGTCTTTCTGTTCGATGGGGACCAAAAACATCACTCCGCTGCCCAGCGCTTCATGTTCCAGTGTGAACATAAACTGCACGTGGCGAATGGGATATGACTTTGGCAATCGAAAATTCAGAATAAACTGTTCCTGTTTTGGCGACGGCGGTTTGTTTTCAACGCTGATCAATTCAAATTCAACCGTCAACCTCTCCGTAATTGGTGCTTTGAACTTCGATCCAATATGCGGAAGGAAATCTTCGTAATGCAACGCGTCGAGCATTGTGTCTCCTGAGTGATTGGTTTTTAGCTGCGCAACTCCATGAAAAACTGTGTGCCTGTATCTTCAACAATCTGAAAGCCCAACCGCTGATAAAGCTGAAGAGCCCGATTGGACTTTTCAACATGCAAGCGAAGCGGTTTGCCTTCACTGGAAGCTCTGGCAAAGAGCTCGGAAATAAGTTTTGACCCAATGCCAAACCCTTGCGCTTTGTCTAGTAGCGCTATATCCACTAGCCGGACTTCGTCGTCCATACCAGAGGTCAACAACCGTCCGATGGGCTGACTAACATCGAGAATGATTGAGTGTTCAGTATTTGGATAGGCTGAATAAGACAGAGTTCGCGCCCGAAACTGCAACTCCAGAAACATCTGCT
>CAZXHW010000439.1:0-6946 GCA_964639915.1 uncultured Heliomicrobium sp. | reverse complement strand
CCGGAGGCAGTGCTCACCCGCATAATTTCAACTTCGGTTGCAGCATTCAACCGATTGTAGATAAAACGCCCAGCGCCCAGCAGCAGAAACAACGCAATGCCACCCAGAATCCACCACTTCGACCAACGCGCCAAACGGCTTCCACCATTTGCCTGTGGGCTATTTTTCAGTGACTTGTCTATTCGCAAACTGTTTAGGTCTGGTTGCATGCTCTCCTCAGTTCTGTTTCAACGCCGTCAAAATCTGTTTCCTTGCTGCAGAGGCGGCAGGGAAAAAGCCGCCGATGACACCCATAATCAACGCAAAAATGATTCCCGAAAGCATAATTCCCGGCGTGATGTGGAATTCGAAAGTGATTTCGCTGAAGGTGACAAAGCTCCCCACGCCGGTCGTGAAATTATTGAGCGGCAAAACCAGCAGGCAGCCGACAATTCCTCCAAACAAGCTCAGCAGCAGCGATTCGATCATGAAGCTGGTCAGAATTCCCGGCTTGGAAAAGCCAAGAACGCGCAGTGTTCCGATTTCCGGGCCGCGCCGAGCAACGGCAGCATACATTGTGTTCATCGCCGCGAAGCTGGAACCGATGGACATGATGATGGCGACGAAGATGCCCAAAAACTGAATCGGAGCCGCGGCGCTGGTTTGCGATTCGTAGTAGCTTCGTTCAGAAACAGCGTCCACATTCAGGCGACGGTCACTGGTCAGGTCGTTGATCAACGCCTGCTTCGAGACTTCATCCGTGGCGCGCAGCAATACGGAACTCAATCCGGCTTCACGATTTTGATCTGCGGCCAATTGCGGCAGATCGCAAAAGATTTCGCTGTTCGCGGCGGAACGTCCGCCATCCATAATGCCTACGACTTCCCACTGGCCCCGACCCAGATCAATTTTCGATCCTATCCGCGCGGTCGAATAACGCTTGGCGACCCCTTTTCCAACAACGATTTCACGTTTTCCAGGCTGAAAAACACGACCTTCCGTAATTTTCACGCTTTCGCGCATGGCGACGCCAGTTTGCGTCAACCCGCGCATCGTGATGTTGATTCCGGATGGATTGCTGGGGCTTTCCAGCACGATCACCGTCACCAATTCCAGCGAAGCCATCGGCTCGCCGTTGGGAAGTTTGGCAATTCCCGGTTTGACCTTGATCACCTGAAACTGTTCGGGTGTCATCGAAGAGTTCAACTCCGCCGTCGAGCCTTTGCGCGTGACCATTAGGTTCAGTGGATCACCGGTCGAAGCGAGCGAAGTTCGCAAGCCTTCGACAAGGGCAAAAACGCTCAGCAAAACGGCGACTGTCAACGCAATGCCCAGCGCCGTCATAATCGTGGTTGTGCGGCGCGCAATCAGGTTGCGAATGTTATAGGAGATCGGAATTTTCATGGTGAACTCAGTCGCTGAATTTCAACGCATCAATAATCGGCAGCCTGGATGCTCCCCAAGCCGGAATGAAGGAACTGACCAAGCCGATCATTCCAGCCACAAGTAAACAGATTGCCGCGACCGAACCCGTCACCCGCAATTGGCTGAGATCGGCAAACATGGAAGGAAGTGTGCGGATCATGGCGCACAGTCCGCTGGCCAGCGCAATACCAAGAGCGCCACCGATCAACGCTATGATGACGGCTTCGCCCACCAGCAGCCCCAAAACTGCGCCATTGGTGAAACCGAGCGTTTTCAACACGCCGACTTCTCGGACACGCTCGCGCACGGACATGGCCATTGTATTGCCTGAAACCAGCAGGATGGTGAACGTGACGGCTGCGCAAATCGAAAGCAGGATTAACTTTACGTCGCCCAGAAAGGAAAGAAAGCTTAGTCCAAAGGCTTGCTCGGTTTCTGTCTTGGTTTGCGCCGGCGAGTTGCGAAACAGATCGTCCACGGCTTTTGAGATCGAATTGGCATCTTCCGGACGCTCCATGCGAATGTTGAACGTGCCAACCGTGTCGCGCATGTCGCCGGACAAAAGCTCATTCAGATATTTGTAGTGAAAGATCAGGCTTTCATTGTCTTGTGGGCCAGAGAAGATTCCGCGCAGGACAAGTTCCAGATTGACAGGATAAATGTCTCCCAGGATCGTGATGCGGTCGCCGATTTTCAGATTATGGCGCGCAGCCGTTTTGCGGCCAACGATGCAGGCGGCAGGTTCCTTTATAAACGCTTGGCGCTCCTCTTCGGAAAGTTTGTACTCCGGATTGAGGATGCCAAATTTGTCCGCCTCAACTCCAAAGCGAGCGAACATATTGGCGGAATCGCGATTGTCTTTGTACGTGCCGCCAAACCATTGAAAGATCATCACCTCTTTAACGCCCGGCACCTGTTTGATCCGCGCTTCATAGGAAGCAGGCAAGGGATTGGCCAGAGAAACCCTGTGGCGTGTGACCAGTCGAAGTGCCTGATCCGGCGTGGGATCGGAAAAGAAAAACGCCCGATAAATGGCCACCAGCAATCCCAACAGGCACAGTGAAACTGCAATGCTGATGATTGTCAGCAGAGAGCGGCGGCGATTCCGGAGGCTGTTTCTGAAGATCAGTGAGAGATGACGAAACATAGTGGTTGACCTCAGTTGCTCTGTACGGTGTGTAAAACGGGAAGTTTCATCTTAGCAACATAATTTTTAGAGGCAAGCAAAACTGAGAAAAAAAATGCTGAAGCATGTCGGCTTCAGCATTTCAAATCTGAAAAGGAGAGTTGATTGGCAAAAATCAGGTCAATGTCTGGCCAGCTTACGCGTTGCGCTGTGATGCGAAACCGGCTGCCCGCTGTAGTTCGGGCGCAAAGTCATCTCAATATCCATCAGGCGTAAATCGGTGATGAATTTCCTGAGATCTTCCAGCACAAAGGCTTTGAAATCTTCTTCAGAGTCAAAGCGCTCGCCCAAATGCAGTAGAAAACTCATTATTTCGCTTGGTCTGTCGTTTCGAGATGCGGGCATAACTTTCAGTTTCCGGGTTATCAGTTTCCGATTTCCAGCTACAAGCCAACTGGAAATCGGAAACTGGAAATTGTTCTTAGCACAGGAAAAGCATTTCGCGGTACTTCGGCAGCGGCCAAAGTCCATCGTCAATGCTTAGCTCCAGTTTATCGCAGGCTTCGCGGACAGCGCTCATCGCTTCCGAAACGCCGTGGGCAAATGCCGAAGCTTTCTTTTCCAGGTTATCGGTTTCAGCCTTTTCGGCAGCGTGATCCAATGAATCAAGCGCCGATGTCAGGCCGGCAATCAAGTCGGCGAAAGATTCGACTTCAGCTTTTTGCGCTGAAAGCGAATTGCCGCTGATGCCTATGGCAGCCAGCGCGGCGACCGATCCGGCAATTTGAGTCTGATGATTGAACGCCGCCGGAAGCACTGAAGTCGAAGCGATTTCTTTCAATGCAGCGACTTCGATTTCCAGGTCTTTGATGTAGCGTTCCAACTCCAGGTGATAGCGGGATTCCAGTTCGTCGGCTTTGTACACGCCGGACTTGGTGAACAGCGCTTTGACATCCTTGGATTTCAATTGAGCCAATGATTCCGGCGTCTTGGCCAGATTCAACAAACCGCGCTTGGCTGCTTCCTCGCGCCATTCATCGGAATAACCATTGCCTTCAAACCGAATGTTTTTGGTTTCAATGACATATTCCCTGATGACATCAATTACGGCTTTGTCGAAGTCCTTGGTCTTTTTCAGCGAAGCTTCCAGGCGAGTCGCCATGTCGGCCAGCGATTCCCCAACGGCAGCGTTCAGCGTCGCCATCGGAGTCGCCGTCGAAGCCGACGATGCCACCGCGCGAAACTCGAACTTGTTGCCGGTAAAGGCAAACGGGGAAGTGCGGTTACGGTCAGTGTTGTCTTTGGCAATTTCGGGCAGCTTCGACAGACCCATGGAAATGACCTGCTTGGCCGAAGTCGAACCTTTTAACTTGCCCGCTTCGATGGCGTCCAGAATCTTGGTCAGCGCATCACCCAAAAAGACTGAAATGATAGCTGGCGGAGCTTCGTTCGCGCCCAGCCGATGATCGTTACCCGATCCGGCGATGGCGGCTCGCAATGCGCCCTGATGTTTGTAAACGGCTTTCATCGTGGCTAAC
This sequence comes from uncultured Heliomicrobium sp., assembly GCA_964639915.1. Lineage (GTDB taxonomy): Bacteria > Acidobacteriota > Blastocatellia > RBC074 > RBC074 > RBC074. The sequence goes on along the minus strand of CAZXHW010000439.1, from coordinate 2,878 downwards.
AGGAAAACCAGGAATTGCAGATTTTTTTCCGGCGTTGCTCCCGGCTCCAGCAGGTTTTCACCTTCATTGGTCGCCATTGACCAATTGTTGTGTTTGCCGCTGCCATTGATTCCAGCGAAAGGTTTTTCGTGAATCAGGAACGCCAGATTGTGACGCTTGGCCACTTGGCGCAGCATTTCCATCGTCAATTGATTGTGGTCGGTGGCAACACTGACCGATTCAAACAAAGGCGCGGATTCGAACTGCGCAGGCGCAACTTCGTTGTGACGTGTTTTGACTGGAATGCCCAGCTTGAACAACTCGTGCTCGAATTCCTGCATAAACGCCAGAATGCGAGCTTTGATTGAGCCAAAGTATTGATCTTCCAGTTCCTGACCTTTGGGCGGTTTCGCGCCAATCAGCGTGCGGCCTGTGGCGATCAAATCGGGACGCAACGTGTAAAACGCTTCGTCAATCAAGAAGTATTCCTGTTCTGGGCCCAGGGTCGAAAACACGCGCGTGGCAGTGTTGCTGAACAACTTTAAGATTTTTTGCGCATTTTGGTTCAGATATTCATCTGAGCGAAGCAGCGGCGTTTTCTTGTCCAACACCTGGCCGTGATATGAAATGAAAACTGATGGAATGCACAGTGTTTTACCGTTCGCCCCTTCCATAATGAAAATCGGCGTCGAAGGATCCCAGGCCGTATATCCGCGCGCTTCAAATGTGGCGCGCAATCCGCCCGACGGGAAGCTTGAAGCGTCCGGCTCGCTTTGAATTAACTGGCTGGCGTCGAAACGCTCAATTGCCGCGCCGTCGCTATCAATCGTCAAAAACGTGTCGTGCTTTTCAGCAGTGATGCCTGTGTTTGGTTGAAACCAATGTGTGTAATGGGTAGCGCCTTTTTCAATCGCCCATTCTTTTACTGCGTGCGCGACAGATGCCGCGATGGATTGATCTAGCTTGTGGCCGCCATGGATCGTTTTCACCAGCGACTTATAAACAGCCTTTGGCAGTTTTTCTGCCATCACTTTCTGACTGAAAGTGTTACATCCGAAATATTCTGAAGCTTTCAGCCCATTGCCAATTGTGCGCGGCGTGCGTTTGCTGACCTCAGCAATTGCCCACAGACGCCCCTGATTTCCTGTCGTGCTCATAGATTCTCCTGTAAGTGGATTTGATAGCGAACAAAACTTTCATTTTTGCTCGCCGGATAAAACGCAAATGATTCCTAGATTGTATAGAGATTAGGATTTCAGTCAGTCTATAAAGCAACTGGCTTGCCAGCGTCTGACAAAATTGGCCGAAGCTCACTAAGTGCTAGATTCTATTGCGTGTAATCAGATGTCCCTTCGCGGGTCAAGTTTGGTAGTTCTTTCAAAAATGTCAGCTTGAAGGGGAGATGGTACGAAATTGTCGCTCCATCGGCTCAGCCTTTGAACCGGTTGCAGTCAATTTCGTATTTTTTGACCTTGTAACCCAAAATCCTTTCAGTTGTATCCAGCATGCGAGCCGCGCGGGCACGATTGCCGCGGGCAGTTTTCAGTGCATCCTGAATCAGTTCTTTTTCAAAAGCGCCAACAGCAAGATCCAAACCGACCTTCGTAACCGTGCCGGAACCTTCTGCAGTTTGCAGCGAAGGTGGCATGTGGAATCCGTGAACAACATTGCCATCACAAACCAGCGTGGCGCGTTCGATCACATTTTCCAGTTCACGGACGTTTCCGGGCCAGTGATAACTCATCAGCATATCAATCGCTGGCGTCGAAATGCGCCGGATACGTTTGCCGCTTTGGCGCGCGTATTTTTCCAGAAAATGGTCCGCCAGCAGCAAAATGTCGGTTTTGCGTTCGCGCAACGGCGGCAGATAAATCGAAAAAACATTCAAGCGATAGTACAAATCAGAGCGAAACCGTCCGTCGGAAACAGCCGTTTCCAGGTCAACGTTCGTGGCAGCAATCAATCGGACGTTGACTTTGATGGTTTCTGTTCCTCCGACGCGCTCGAATTCGCGCTCCTGCAATACGCGCAGCAATTTAACCTGCATTGCCGGGGACAAATCGCCGATTTCATCCAGGAACAAAGTGCCGCCTTCGGCCAGTTCAAAACGTCCGCGTTTGCGGGCGATGGCACCGGTAAAAGCTCCTTTTTCATGACCAAACAGCTCAGCTTCGATCAAGCTTTCAGGCAAAGCAGCGCAATTAACTTTGACAAAAGGTTTGGCCGCGCGCGGGCTGTTGTAATGAATTGCGTGGGCCACCAGTTCTTTGCCTGTGCCGGATTCTCCGCGAATCAAAACGGTTGTGTTGGTGTGAGCCACCTGCGCGACTTGTTCATAAATTTCGCGCATTTCCTTGCTGGTGCCGACGATATTGCGAAAGTCGTACTTTTGTTGAAGCTCACGTTTCAAGTGAGCATTTTCATCAACCAACTGGGCTTTTTCCTGCTCAACCATCTGCGACAGCTTCAGGCTTTGCGAAATCATACCGGCAACAATGGTCAAAAATTTGACTGTATCGTCGTAATTGCGGTTTTGTTTGTAAGGATAGGTGATCGAAAGCGCGCCCATGGTTTTACGGCGGTCTTTGATGGGAACGCAAATGAAAGATTCTTCCTGGCCGGGAGCGCGTTTGCGCGTGCGGTTCAGAAACAACGGCTCTTTGCTGATTTGCGGAACAATAATGGGCTTGCCGGTTGAAACCACTCGACCGGTGATGCCTTCGTCCAGCTTGTAACGCCCTCGCTGGCGTTCGCCTTCGCTCATTCCGAAAGCATATTGAATTGAAAGGGAATTGCCGTCTTCCAGCAATGCCACGGCTCCACGCCGCAAGCCAACATCGCGATCCAGAATTTCCAATACCTTCTCAATGACTTCCCGGATGTTGAATGTCGAACCAAG
>CAZXHW010000438.1:0-6949 GCA_964639915.1 uncultured Heliomicrobium sp. | reverse complement strand
TGGGGCGCTGATTCGTTGTGCGGTTATGATTGGAGGGATTATTGGCGGTGCGAGCACCACTGAATTGCAGGCGCTGAAAGAATATGGTGAAAAGGCAGGACTTGCTTTTCAGGTTGCAGACGACTTGCTGGATGAAACTGCCACCAGCGAAGAGTTGGGAAAGACTGCTGGCAAGGACGCCGCCAGTCATAAGGCCACATACACGGCATTATATGGAATTGATGGCGCACGTCAGATGGCTGACAGGCTCTGTGGCGAAGCGAACGCTGCGATTCGCCGGTTGGAGCGAGGGACAGAAACTCTAGAGGAAATCGCCAGATTCATCGTTGAACGGAAATCCTGACCTTCCCAACACTTTTGGCCCGCATTGAGCATTCCTTGACACTCCCATAACCGATTGTTAGTCTCTGCGTTTTCAAAATCAGCACTTTACGCAATCTATGAAATAAGGAGATGGATTATGAAGCGGACTTTCCAACCCAATAATCGTCGCCGCGCGAAAACGCACGGTTTCCGTGTTCGCATGAGCACAAAAGCGGGACGGTTGGTGATTAAACGCCGCCGTGCCAAAGGTCGTAAGCGTTTAACCCCACATCACTATTAAGATCGAGCTTGGAAGCTGACTGATTCGAGAATGCCGTGAAGAAACTTCAGACACTGAAGAACAGTCAGCAATTTCGTAAGGTTTACGAACAAGGGCAGGTTTTTCACTCTTCTCTATTTTCCGCATTTTTTTTGAAGGCGGATACCGATGAGCGTCGTATTGGGATTACGGTCACACGCAAAATCGGGAATGCTGTGATCCGCAATCGTTGTAAGCGCAGGCTGAGAGAAGCGTTGAGGAAGCAGTTTGGTGAGTTTGAGAGCTTGCTTGGGTTTGATTTAGTCATCAATGCCAAATCCGGTTTGGTCAAAGCCGATTTCACAAGCATCCGGGAAACATTGATGAAGACGCTGAATCGGTTTGCCGAGTCGAAATCCAAGTCGTGAGGCGGTTATGAAGCAGATCGCAATCTTGATTTTGCGTTCTTATAAATATGCGATATCGCCTTTGCTGCCGCCAAGTTGCCGATTTACTCCGACCTGTTCGGAATACGCGACGGAAGCGATCAGCAGATACGGATTCTGGAAAGGCTCGGCACTTGGCCTTAAACGATTGTCGCGTTGTCACCCGTTCAGCGAAGGCGGATATGACCCAGTGCGCTGACCTTCGGTCAGCGCATTAGTCTTTTGATAAAGCTCGAAATTCTCCCAGGTTCTCGTTGCTTTTGAGTTTATAGATGGAAAAGAGACTTGTTTTATTTTTGATTCTTTCAGCCGCAATTTTTTTCGGCTGGTCTTATTTTTTCACGAAATTCAATCCAACGACCCCAGCGACTCCAACGACTTCTCAAGAGCAGTCTGCTTCGACTGCTGACATAGCGAGTTCGCCAACTCCAACCGCAACAACCACCGCTCAACCCGCGCAGAATCAGGCAACGACTTCAGCGTCTGGCTCTCAAGTTACGCAAGCTGAAGCGCGGCAAATTCAGGTCAAATCAGATTATTGGACGGCGAATCTTTCCAACCAAGGCGCCGTGTTAACAGAGTGGACGATGACCCACTTCCCTGATGGCAAGCCTATTGACGCGCCATCGGGAGTCAATCTGATTTCTTCGCAATTGAGCCAGCAGATTGGCGGCCCTTTTCGATTTCATATTCCTGCAGATACTGCTTTAGAACAGACACTGAATTCGGCGGTCTTTGAAATTAGGACAGGAAACGAGCAGGAAATTTATGTTCCTCGCGGCGAGAAGCGGGAGATCGCTTTCTTTTATTCGGGTAACGGTGTTGAAGCTAGCAAAACTTTAGTTTTCAAAGGCGCTGGATTTGAACGCTCGTCCGGGTTCGATTTTGACTTTCAGGCGAGCGTGACCCGCAACGGGCAGCCGGTTCAAGCTTTTGTCGTTGTGGGGCCAAACTTTGGGGATCACGCGATTAAGGTCACCAGTATCTACAAACATGCTCCGCAACTGACTTATGCAGTCGGCAGCAGTGTTGAGCGGGAGACTGCTGATAGCTTGAAGCAACCGGCGACGCCAACTTCCGCTCCTGTAACTTGGGCGGCGGTGGATGACAATTACTTTGCGATGGCAATTGCTCCCTCAAGACCCGTTCCCGCCAGCCGCTTGTTAAACGATAAAAAGGTTTCGATCGCTGTTCAGGTTAACAACGGAGAAACCAATCACATTTATGCTGGGCCAAAGGATCTCAAAATCCTAAAAGAAGTCAGCGCGAATTTCGGTTTAGGCAATGCCGGAAGAGACCTGGAAGACATTGTCAGTTACAACTGGCTCAACTTCCTGAGATTTATTCTGAAGCCTATCTCGCAGTTTATGCTGATGGCGCTGCGTGCGATCAACACAGTGACGCACAATTTTGGCTGGTCAATTGTTGTGCTGACTGTGTTGTTGAACATGCTTTTCTTCCCTTTGCGCTGGAAGAGTTCACAGTCCATGAAGCGGGCTGCGCTGATGCAGCCGAAAATGAAAGAGCTTCAGGAAAAGATGAAAAAGCTCGACAAGAGCGATCCGCGCATGCTTGATCTTCAGAAAGAGCAGATTGCTTTGATGAAAGAAGGCAATCCGTTGATGGGGTGTTTGCCTTTGTTGTTGCAGATGCCTTTCTTTATGTCGGTATATGCGATTCTGACGGTTTCCATCGAAGTTCGAAATGCGCCATTCTTCGGTTGGATGACTGATCTTTCAACGGCGGACCCAAGGCACATCTTGCCAATTTTGATGTGTGTGACGATGATTGCGCAGACGGCGCTGACTCCGTCGCCTGCTTCTGCTGATCCTATGCAGAAGCGAATTCAGTATATTATGCCGCCAATTCTGACCTACTTTTTCTTTTGGTCGGCACCAGCAGGATTGGTCCTATACTGGATGGTCAGCAACTTGGTAGGTGTGGTTCAGCAGTTCATCATCAATAAAATAAGTCCGCCACCAAGTCCGCCCGCAGAAGACACGACGAAAAATGGTAAATCGCCGCAATCTCCTGCAACCGGAAAAAAAGCTAAGCAGGCGCTGGCGAACCCCTGATTTTAGGAAGAATATTCGGAGCTAGTTATGTCACAGGAAAATTTTGAAGGCCTTCGCGATCAAGTTGAACTCTTTGTTAAAGAAATGGTGGATCGGTCTTCGCTTGATTTGCGAGTTGAAGTTACTGAACCTGAGCCAGACACGATAGAGGTTTCGTTCCAGGGGTTTGATCTGCCGTTGTTGTTGGGGCATCACGCGGAGCTGCTGGATGCCATGCAGTACATTGCTCGTCGCGCATTTGCGCGCATGGTTGCGCAAGGCATTCAAATTGATTTCGATGCGAATGGTTATCGCGATGCCCGAAGAGAAGAACTGGCATTGATGGCGCAAAAAGCCGCCGAGCGTGTCAAGACAACGAAAGTTCCATTTGTCTTCGACCCCATGAGTGCCCAGGATCGTCGGGCGATTCATACTGCACTTGTAGACATCGAAGGAATCAAGACCGAGAGTGAAGGTGATGGGCAGATGCGCAGGGTAAAAGTTCTCCCTGCGTAAATTCGGTTTGTCCTCACAACAATCCTGCCTCTACGCTTCCCTTCGGCCAGCCGTTTTCTGCAATGACAACTTACGACCTCAAGACAATTGCGGCTGTCGCCACGCCCGCTGGCTATGGCGGGATTGGCGTTATTCGCTTGAGCGGCACTGAGTCATTGTCGCTGGTCGCTAAACTTTTACGCGACGGTCAAAAAATCTCTTTCACGCCTCAGCACGCTTCGCTGCAACATTTATTCAATCCCGAAACAGGCAATACGATTGATGAAGCTATCGTCACGTATTTCAAGGCTCCGCATTCATTCACTGGCGAAGACGTCGTTGAGATTTCTTGCCATGGTAGCCCTGTTGTTTTGGCCGAAGTTCTCAGATTGCTGATCGCTTTTGGCGCGGAGTTGGCTCAACCCGGGGAATTTAGTCTGCGCGCTTTTCTGAATCAGCGGCTAGACCTTGCCCAGGCCGAAGCCATCAAGGATTTGATTCATTCCCAAACAACGTATCAAGCCAGAATTGCTGTCCGGCAACTTCGTGGTGAGTTATCCAGCCAGCTCAAACCGATCAAAGAAGGATTAATTGAACTGATTGTTCACTTCGAGTCATCAGTTGAGTTCGTTGAAGACGATCTTGATCCGCTTGATTTAGCAAAGTTCTTGGCCAGAATTGACGGTTACATCCAGCAACTTTCTAGGCTTGCTGAAAGTTATCGTGTGGGAAAATTGATTCGATCGGGGATTAAGCTGGCTTTGATTGGCCGCCCAAACGTTGGCAAGTCTTCCCTGTTTAATTCCTTGCTTGGACGTGACCGAGCTATTGTCACTCACTTGCCCGGCACTACCCGCGATACATTGAACGAAGCTTTTTCAATCAACGGAATTCCGATTGATTTAATTGATACCGCAGGCATCCGGGAAACGGACGACCTTGTTGAAAAGATTGGCGTTGAGCGAACCAAGTCCACCATTAGCGAAGCCGATTTTGTTGTCTCTGTTATCGAAGCGGATTCTCTTTTACCTGATGAAGAGAAAGATCTGATTACACAATTTCCTGTGAACCTGTTTGTCGTCAACAAATGTGATTTGGGATATGACTTGTCAAAAGAAGTGACAGACTTCCTGGCCGAGCGAGCGGCGATGTTGCGAGTGTCAGCTTTGACTGGCGAAGGTATTGAAGAGTTGAAACTGTTCATTTATCAGCAACTCATCTCGGAAACGGCCGTAACAAACGAAAGTGCTATAATCACAAACGAACGTCACTATCAGGCTTTGGAGCAGGCTTTGAGTGCTCTGCATCAAGCAAAGCAAGATTTGATTTCAGGCTTCACTGAAGAAATTGCTTTGGCAAATTTGCACAATGCTCTGAAGTCACTAGGAGTCATTACGGGCGAGACGTTGATTGCAGATATTCTCAATCAAATTTTTTCGACGTTTTGTATTGGAAAGTAAGTGCCCATAATTTTGGCAGAGGTCTTATGCCGCAGTTTGATGAAATTTTTGATGTCGTTGTGATTGGCGCGGGCCACGCCGGCTGCGAAGCCGCGAACGCAGCATCGCAACTTGGCGCGAAAACAGCAATCGTCACTTTCAATCTTGATCTGGTTGCGCAGATGTCCTGCAATCCCGCGATCGGTGGAATTGCCAAAGGCCATTTGGTGCGGGAGATTGATGCGCTGGGCGGGCTGATGGGGCGCGTCATTGATCAGACCGGGATTCAATTTCGCATGCTTAATCGCAGTCGCGGACCAGCAGTTCAGGCTCCCAGAGCACAAGCTGATCGAGCGCTTTACCGCAAACAAATGCGGCAAGAGCTGGAATCCATTCCGAATCTGTATTTGCGCCAGGGTGAAGTCACGGAAATTCTGGTTGAAGATGGTCGCGTCATTGGACTTGAATTGATGGATGGACGGTTGTTGCGAACCGAAGCCGTCGTCGTTACGACTGGCACTTTTCTGAATGGCTTGATTCACATCGGAGAAAAACGGTTTTCTGCCGGACGTTCTGGTGAGCTTCCTTCTATCAAGCTGGCCGAAAATTTACGTCATCATGGATTTAGAATTTCACGTCTGAAAACCGGAACGCCTCCGCGTTTGGATAGTCGAACAATTGATCTGAAACAGTTTGAAGAACAGCCTGGGGATGAAAAACCAACGCCATTTTCTTTCACAACAAAGGCAATTTCGCAGCCGCAAATTTCCTGCTATATCGGATACACGACAAACAAGGTTCATCAGCATATTCGGGACAACATTAGCCGGTCGCCGCTGTACAGTGGGCAGATTGTAGGCATAGGCCCGCGCTATTGTCCTTCCATCGAAGACAAAATCGTCAAATTCCCGGACAAAGACCGTCACCAGCTTTTTCTGGAGCCGGAAGGCTTCAATACTTACGAAACCTATCTGAACGGTTTCTCGACCAGCTTGCCCGCTGATTTGCAGCGAGAATTGGTGAGGCAGATTCCCGGCATGGAAAATGTTGTGATCATCCGGCCCGGCTATGCCATCGAATATGACATGGTTGATCCAACCGAATTGTGGCCGTCTTTGGAAACCAAGCGGCTAAAGGGTCTCTTCAACGCTGGACAAATTAATGGCACAACTGGCTACGAAGAAGCTGGCGCTCAAGGCATCATCGCCGGAATTAACGCTGCACGCTTTGTTCATCGCCAAGACCCCTTAATTATCAAACGAGACGAAGCTTACATAGGAATTTTGATTGATGACTTGGTGACTCAAGGTGTGGACGAGCCGTATCGAATGTTCACTTCCCGCGCCGAGCAGCGATTGAAGCTGAGAATTGATAACGCGGACGAACGATTGTCAGAAATTGGCTTTAATCTAGGAATGCTTCCTGAAGATCGGTATGAATACTTTGTCGCCAAAATGCAGCGAAAGAATCAACTGCGAGAATTTTTCCGGCGCACAACAATTTCCCCAAAGTCTGATGGATTTCAGCAGTTTTCTCTGATGTCAGGAGTTAATTTGCCTGAAGCCGTAAATTTAGGGCAATTAGCCAAGCGTCCGGAGGTTTTACCAGAGCATTTGCTGCATCTGATTCCGGAAGGTTGGCGCGATGTGGATGTGCTTGATCACCTGACTACGGTCGTGACCGATTTCAAATACCAAGGATATCTGAATTCACAGGAAACGATGGCAGCACGATTGGCCAAGGCTGTTGATAGGAAAATTCCTGCTACTCTCGTTTTTTCTCAACTTCCCGGTTTGTCTAATGAAATGATTGAGCGGCTCAATCGTGTCCGCCCGCAAACTATAGGTCAGGCGATGCGGATTCCCGGGATTACACCAGCTGCGCTTTCGCTACTTACGGTTCACGTTGAACTCATTTCCCGACAACAGTCTCAGTGATTGAAGACAAGCTTCG
>CAZXHW010000437.1:6628-6982 GCA_964639915.1 uncultured Heliomicrobium sp. | reverse complement strand
GAACAACAGGTGTTAGAACTTGAAAAACTGCGCGCCTTGCCACAAAAGGTTGTCGAGCAATTCAATCAAGCGGATGAAAAAAGCATTGAGGAAAAGCGTTTAAGACGTGAACTTAATGAAGCGCGTAAGGATGCCGAAAAAGACACGAAGAATTTACGCCGCCTTGCCGATCTTTTCCTGGATTGCCTCGTACGATCAAAAATACCTGGCTTCACCGTACAAGATAGAGTTTTGATACCTTCTCCGCATTTCATGCCAGAAGTGCTCGCACCTGATACTGGCGACTTAACTGTGACCTCATTTGCCAATATTGGTAGTGGCGGTAAAAAGACGCTGTTCAAATGTTGCTTTGCC
>CAZXHW010000437.1:0-6618 GCA_964639915.1 uncultured Heliomicrobium sp. | reverse complement strand
CTTACATCGCTTGGCAACCGAGATTGATGCTTTACTTCCGACTCTTCTAATCATTGACTCACCGATGAAGAATATCAGTGAGCGAGAAAACAAAGAGCAGTTCGAAGGGTTTCACCAAATGCTTTATGAACTGGTCGCCAACGAATTGGTTGGAACTCAATTGATCTTGATTGACAAAGAATATTTTGAGCCAAACGTTGAGCTGAACCTAAACTTTGGCGTTCGCCATATGCAACCGGAAGGTCCTGATGACCTGCCTCTCATAAGCTACTACCGAGGCCATTAGAGGTCTTCTATTTTTGTCCGGCAAAAACTTGCCCTAGCACTTCTTGCATTCCCAACTCGGACAGCTTTCCTAGCAATGGGATGGCTGGGAGAACGCCAATCGTTTCATCATCCAAAGCCTTCCCTCTCCAACCGCGCAGCCAGTCCGGCGAAAGAACCAGAAAGAAGGATGAGGCGTAATGGCGCTGCGGCCCCGTGGGCAAAGCCCAGAGTGCGCACGTGTGATCGTTTACCCTTGTGTAGAAGTAGTAATAGTTCTTCGTGCGTGATTGCCTGCCATTGTCGCCGTAATCAGGCGCTGGTTTCGTGTGCCAGATCAGATTGTTGATCTCGACGAAGCTGCTGGGAAAGTGTCCGGTCTTTGCGTGGTAAATGCGAAGGTCTTTCGTGAGCTTTTCAATCTGCGGCTGCGGCATATTCACCTGCCAGTCGCGGAAGAGCGTGTAAACGTGCCAGCCATAACTGCCGACAGCAAACACCCCAGCCAATGCCAGAAGCAGCCAAGTGATTTTCAGCTTGCTGAAGCCTGGTCGCGTCTTTGTTTTGCTCATCGTGGAAACCTCATAGGTCGCGCCCTCCCAGATCAAAGAGCGGGAGATTGTCTTCATCCAGCGTGTCGGGGTCGTATTCCGGCTCAAAGACTTCGGGATGCCTGACGGAAGCTGTCACCATCGCCTGTGCCCATTGATTCTTCGCTGCTTCGGCTACACCAACTGCCTTGTCATTTGCTTTGGCCTGCTGAGCCAGAGCAGGTGTCAGAGAATCATCAGCCTGCTTGTTCTCATCTTTGACTACCGGTTGTGGGACTTTCGGTTCCATACCAAGTTGAAACCGCTTCTCGCGTTCGGAGAGCGGCGGATGGTCAGCCTTCGCCAGCTTCGGAAAGGTCAGGCGCACTGGCGGCGCGTTGCTGATGATTGCGACAGCCTGTTTATATTTGGTCATCTGCCGGATCTCGCTCGCGTCCATTAGCGCGCGCCCGACTTCGGTACTGCGTTCCTGATCGAGTTTGTTGCCGTCGTGTACGTCTACTGAACTGGCTTGCATCACGGTCGTCGTCCCCAACCTTTTTGACGCATATTCCGCCGTGCGTTGGTCCACGCCGGGCAAAAAGACCATTGCGCCGACGGAACCGAGCACGGCGTCCCCACCATCCGTCCCGTACTGGTGATAAAGTTGCGCGATGTTCTGATAGCCCAGCGCGTAGGTCATTCGCCTGCCGCGCCCGACGCCGAGCGCCGCTGGCAGGTCGGGGATGTGGATGTTGCCGATTTCATCAAGGTTGAAGAGCACGGGGGCTGACTCTTCGGTTATCACGCCGTTACGCAGGCAATCATTCGCGAGGCCGAAAAAGGTGGAGAGTATGCGCTTGTAGCGTTCGGCGTCGCCTTCGGGCACGATCATAAAGACCGCCGTGCCCGTCTGCCGCAGTTCGCTGAAGTTCACGAACCGCACGCCACGCGTGGCCATCGGGTTTGTAATCGGAGAAGAAATCGCCATCATATTCGGCGTCGAGAAATCGGCGCACGCAACGCCGAGTCCGATCAGCACTCCGGCCTGAAGCTTCGGCTCGACCTTGCTGAACATTCCCCAGTAGAGCGGCACTTTCGGATCAGATGATTTCATCATCAGGTCATTGAGTTGCTGCAAGCTGAGAGTCGAAATCAACTCCTGAATCATGTGCGGCGCTGGGCGCGGATGAAGTTGATTGAGTTGCAACAGGATTGCCGTTAGCGCGGCCTTCTCCGCTTCCTTCCAGAACGGGTCTGCTGTCGAACGCCGGCTTTGTTCCGAATCCAGAATCATCGAGGCGACCTTGTGTGCGAACTCCGCATTGCCGCCACAGTCGGGCAAAAAGTTCCAGCGGTCGGAACGCTCCGGCGTTTGCAGGTCAATACGGTACACGTTGTCGAACAGGTAAGCCGTCTGGTCGTAGAGTTCGCCTTTCGGGTCGAGGACAATGACAGAGCCTGTGCCTGCCCATGCCTGCTGCCACGTGATAAAAAACGTTGACGATTTCCCTGAGCGCGGCGGGCCGAACATCGCCAGATGGCAAGTCGAATGCTCTGGCCCCAGCACTACGTTGTGCTTCCACCCCAGGCCGCCGAGCAGCAATGTGAACAGCGGCAGCGGTTCATCTTTTTTGAGCGCCAGCTTCAAATCCCGCAGGACGCGCGCATCGGCCCACCTGGCCGAGCCATACGTTACTCGCTGTTCATATTGGTAGTAAGGCAACCAGAGTTGCGCGGCCTCAATCCACGAGATCAGCACAGCGATGATCCCCAAACAATGCGCGGCGATCTCGATCTCAATTCGTAGTGCGAGCCAGTGAGATGCCTGAAGGAAAAGCCAGGCGGACAAGAACCCTGCAACGACGAGCAGCACAGCCTGACCGCAGTCACCGAGTAGATGCAGTGCGGCCTGATACGCGGGCAGGTGCTGCGCCGAAGCTGGGCGCGGGATGTGGTACTCGGCGTCAATCTGCTGGCAAAGCTGCGCTAGCGACTTCGGCTGCCCTCGCCACCACTGCCGGTAACGGTTCAGCCTTGTAACGGTCGTTGTGCCTGCGGCATTCATCCTTCACCTGATGACGAGCTATTTACCCATCGCTGCATATTGCCGCGTCCAGGTGTTGAGCTGCTCGACCTCTTCTGGTGTGAATGATCGCTCACGTAGCGGCTCAACACTCCATCCGGCCATGATTGTTTGCGAAAGCGACGCGAACGGCTCTGGTATCGCGGCGTCGGCTTTCTTTGCGATCAGCAGCGCAGTGCCCGAATTGTCATCGCCTCCTGCTTCCAATCGCGCGATTACCGACGGGCCGTTTGTTTGCTCGCTGCCGATGGAAACGACTTCGATGCCCAAAGGAGCCGGACGGTAGCGCAGGTAGATCGTCGCCCGGTCAGAAACCAGCGCGCCTTTGGCGAAAGTCTGACGGACGCCCGGAGGAAAGAGATTGCGTTTGATCATCAATTCAACCAATGCGTCTGCACTTACTGGCGAGCGATTGTTCATCTGTTCGGTAACGGCAATCATTGCCAGCCCCATCAATAGCCCAGTGGCTTCGCGCACGCGGGCGGCAGTCTTCGCCACTTCTCCGTCCGGCAGGCTAATTGTGTTTCCGGAGGCGGAAGCCTGCGCGGTTTGATTCTCCATCGCCGGTTCAGCGATCTCGACGCGCGCCTTCACACGGTAACGCCGCGCGTTAAGCCATCCAGCCAGTAGCATTCCGGCAATTACGACTATTGCCGTCAGTGTGACGATCAGCGGCGGCGACGGACGCCATTTTTTCTTCTTTGTTTTCATCGTGCGACCTCTTCAAGTTCATCAACCCATCTTTCAACCTCTTCGTTCGGTCCTTCCATCATCACTTCGATCCGCGCCAGAGACTTCCGCAGGTTCTCCAGATCAAGTCGCCTCCGGGCGAGAAAGCAGAGGTGAAGCTCGATCTCGTCAATGCCCACATCATCGCGCCCTTCGTTCGTCAAAGCGCGCAGCAGGGAGATGGACTCGCGCAGTCCTGGCTTGTCTGTGATCCCCGGCAGGCTGCGGATGGCATTGATCAGCTTGACCATCTTCACCAGCAACAAGCGTGACGTTTGCGGGCAGCGAGCTTTCAGGATTCTCACCTCCTCGCGTGGCGATGGCGGTGGGAGCCACGAATACAGACAACGCGAACGCATCGGCGACGACAAATCATGTCGCTGGTCGTTCGAGAGCAGAATGACCATGGGCCAGCGCATTTGGTCGTGTACGCCGATCTCGCCGAAGCGGGGGATGTGCGCGTAGCCGCGAGCGAAAAGTTGCAACAGCATGTCCTCGATCTTCTCGCTCACCTTGTCGAATTCGTCGCAGATCAGAATCGGGATCGCGTCGTCTTGAGCCGCCATCTCATAAGCGGCGAGAGCTTCACCGAGCATCAGGAATTCACGCGCCCACTGTCCGGCGCGTGCCTCCTCAAAGCCGCTCCCCATCGCCACGGCTTGGCGAACCCACTGCGTTTGCGCCTCGCGATCCCAGTCGTAAAGCACATCGGCGAGCGTTAATCCTTCCATTCCCTGCAAGTAAAAGACTGGCAAGTTGCAAGCTTCCGCCAAAGCTTCGGCCAGCGCCGTCTTGCCGCCGCCACGTGGACCTTCGATCAGCCAGGGTAGGCTGCTGCGCATCACGTGGCACAGGTCACGCATCATCCCGTATTGGATGACGTACCCAGTGCCGCGCAGCAGATCGGCCAACGCCCGCTCGCCGCTCTCTTCAAGCAGCCTGCGCGGGTTGGTAATCGGACGGTTGGGATTGCTCTGTTGCATTGCAGTCAGGGCTTCTCCGCTTCGATTTCCTTGAGCACCATCTGCGCCACTCGCTGTAGCTCAGGGTTCATTCTTGGCAACGCGGCGCGAATGCGTGCTGGGTCGGCTTCGGCCATCAGCCGGGCGAGTTCTTCATCGGTCAGACCCTCTTCGCGTACGCCTGCTTTGGCGAGATTTGAGTCTGAAGTCGCCTCCGGCAAAGTCGTCACCATGACAAAACCGGACGTTCCTGCCGGTACTTCCACGAAAGTCCTGTTCTGATCCGAGTGCGAGCTATCCGCTCCCGACGCCGACCGGTATGTCCCATAAGGATCGGCAGCAATGACGACCGACGAACTGCGGCGGTTGAGCACGCCCGTCGCAATCTGCACTCCGGCCTCCGCCGTGCGGTCGAGGACCCTCACCCAGACGGGCGAGATTCGCCGCCGTTTGCCGCGCAAGCCTGCACCGCCGTCATTGCCCAACACTTCGCCTTCGAGCTTCGTGAAGGTCTGGGTGTCTGGGTCAATGAAGCCTTTGATCTGCAGGTAGGCGCGGTCGAGATCGCCGCCGATCGTCTGGCCAACGAAGATGGTGCCGCGGCGGAGTTGCCAGTTTCCTGCCTTAAGATCACGCACCAGTTCAAGGCGTACCAGCGAGCCTTGGCGCAATGTGTAAAGCACACCCATCAATCGCACCGGCAACATTGCGCCGAAATTCGGCGTGGCAGGTCGTTTGGCCAGACGTGCAGAAGAACCGTTTTGATCCGACGGGACACTCTTATCCGCTACCCTATCCTTGACCGGCGAAGCTGAGAGTGTGATGTTCTCGGAATCGCCTTTTGTACTCACGACCTTATGCGCCAACGGGGCGAAACGGACTGATTGCGTGGCGCTCGGCTTCGTCGCCGAGTTGTTTGCCGACGCAGCGGAAGCTGATGAAGTGCTTTTTACTGGAAGCTCATTGTTTCGCTGCTGCACAGATCCCGGCGTGGAGCCTTTGGTTAATAGCGCTTCAGGTGGAGGAGCGAGTGTGGCTGCAATCCCAGGCTGTACCGGCACAGAGACTTTCTCGGTTCTGTCAGCAGCCAAAGCGGTAGTCGTTGACTCTGAGGTGCTCCCGACCGTCTGTTGCTGCCTGGAGCCAGGATTGTTTATCTGTTCCGGCGAAGGCGTTTTCACAGGCCCGGTCAATGAGCCGCTGATCGAATCGAACGCCGCCTGTTTAATGTCTTTTCCGCTTGTTACCTTCTCCGGCAATTTCTTGTTTGCTCTTACGTCAACTCGCTCACCGCGCAGGAGGTAATACCCGCTGACGGCTGTCACCGCCGCAAGCAGCAGGAAAGCGAGCAGCGCGAGCAGAATTTTCTTGCGACGTTTTCGACGGGGCTTTTCATCCGGCAGATGAACGCCTTCTTCAAGCTCGGAGAGTGTGACCTGTTGTTCTACCTGATTCTGTAAATCGGATTGGTTCTCGTTCATTGCCTTCCTCCTCTATCGAGTTCCCGCCGTCAGTTCCATCGTCACCGGTTCGTCCGCCGCGTTGACCTGCGCGACAGCCACGCTGAGTCTTTGCTTGGCGCCCAGGACTGGGACTTCATAAGTGAGTTGATAGCGCGCTATCTGTTTCGGCCCGATCATTCCGTCAGAAGAGGAGCTTCCGAATTTGAGCCGAGCCACCGGTTCGACCTGAAGCACTCGCCCTTTGTCATCCAGCGTCTGGATCTGCAATTCGGGATGTCCGGGGACGATTTTGATTGGCGCCGAAAGGGTGTTTCGCACCGTCACAAGCACATGCCGCTGCTTCGCATCTATGATGGTTGTTTGAACGGCGATCTTCAGACCGTGAATAGATTTGCTCCATTTCTCCTTGCCCTCGACGATAGGGTAATCAATTGGTGTCGGCTTCGGTGCGTCTTTTTCTTTTGGCGTGTCGTCAGTCTTCGTGGATTGTGTCGGAGATTGCGGACTGGCTGGCGGCGCGACTTTCTCAGGAGGTTTGGGTGATGAGTTTTTCTGGGTTTCGGATGACAGAGCCGGCCTGATTG
>CAZXHW010000436.1:0-6987 GCA_964639915.1 uncultured Heliomicrobium sp. | reverse complement strand
TGTGGGACACTCGTACGGGACAGAACATCGCCACGCTCAAAGGACATGAAGGCTTTGTCGGTGACATGGCTTTCACGCCTGACGGCAAGACTCTCGCTTCGGCAAGCGATGACGAGACGATCAAGCTGTGGGACGTGCGCACGGGACAGAACATCGCCACGCTCAAAGGCCACGAAGACGCTGTTTTATCAGTAGCCTTCGCGCCAGACGGCAAGACGCTCGCTTCGGCAAGTGATGACCAGACCATCAAGCTCTGGGACGCTCGGACTGGGCAGAACATCGCCACGCTCAAAGGCCACGAAGATCCTGTTTTATCAATGGCCTTCGCTCCGGACGGTAAGACACTCGCTTCGGCTGGAGGAGACATCTTTGGCAAGAAAGATTTTGCGATTCGGTTGTGGCGCGCGGCGACGGATGAAGATGTGGCCCGGCAGCGGAACAAGTGAGGGTTGCCAACAGTAACTCGTGACTGAACTTGCGTCAGCCAATTTGAGCAATTAAGATGCGCGTGCGTTTGGAGAAAGTCGTACCCTTTTTGGCGACAACTCTTCGGCGCATCTTTCGTCACAATCAATGGCAAATCGAATCCGGGTAGAAATCAAATCGCGCAACGAATTCTGGCGCAATGCGGTGATGGTCGAATGGGACTATCAATTTCCGCAGCGAAAGCTGGAAGCCGATACGCAAAATTTCTATCGGATTGAAGAATCCTGGCTGGAAGATTTCCAGCGCGTCGCCGAGCAATGCTTTTCTCACGTCTTGCAGGCCCCGCGCGATCCGGGTCGCCGCCAGTTGTTTCGCCGATTGCTTGCCAAGGAATAGGGGATGGGAGGAAGGAGATGGGAGAGAGGGAGTCAAAAGCAGATATTCCCTGTCTCCGATCTCCTACCCCCAACTCCTAATTGACACCAAACTATTTTTTGAGAGGGACAACGTTTCAATGACCAAGAATTTCGTCAAACTGACTATCTCTGTTGCCGCCGCTGCCATCCTGTTGGGATCGGCGTTGACCACCAATGCCTATCCACCGTTCGTCAAAAAAGCGCAGAAGTTCGGCGCGAAAGATTGCACGTTCTGCCACAAACAAGCCGAAGGCGGCGAAGGCTGGAATGAACGCGGCAACTGGCTGATCGCCGAAAAAGACAAACGCAAAGCCGACGCCATTGATGTTGAATGGCTGGCGGATTACAAAGAACCTGAAAAGAAAGACGGCGAAAAGAAAGAAGAGCCGAAGAAAGAAAAACCCTAACCCCATCCGTTGAGAGGAATAAATGGAAGAAGGCACTGTCAAATGGTTCAATGATTCCAAAGGATATGGATTCATCACCCGTGAAAGAGGCGTTGATGTGTTTGTTCATCATGCCAGCATTATCAGCGAAGGGTTTCGCACCCTTGCGGAAGGTGACCGCGTAAGATTCGAGGTCACTGAAGGCCCGAAAGGGTTAACGGCTAAGAACGTCGTTAAAATCTGAATTTGGCAATGCCGGAGTTTACTGCATCAAACCAACTCCGGCTTTGTCAAAACAACCAGACATTTTCAACTCCCTACTACTTCTAAAGAGGCAAAATCATGTCAGATGACAACAATAACGTCTCTCGCCGCGATGCGCTGAAAGGCATTGCCGTCGGTGTCGGTGCAAGTTTGCCGGTGCTGAATACAAACGTTCTGGCTGACGCGCAAGACCATCAGCATCACTCGGCTGCGGCTCCTGCAACGGCCAAGAAAGCTGTCGCACCAAAGTTTTTCAAAGCTGACCAGATGGCGCTTGTCGCTACCATTTCGGAACTGATTATTCCGACCGACGACAATTCGCCCGGCGCAATCGCCGCTGAAGTTCCGGCGTTCATTGATTTGATGGTCAGCGAAGCGTCCCCGGAAAACAAAAAGCTGTGGACGGATGGTTTGGCTGCGATTGATGCAATGAGCCAGACGAAAAACAAGGCGACGTTTAACAAAGCCTCAAAAGATCAACAAATCGCTTTGCTGACGGAAATCAGCAAAAACGAAGCGAAGCCCTCGACCTTGGAGGAAAAATTCTTCAAGGCGATCAAAAACATGACGATTGACGGGTATTACACTTCGAAAATCGGCATTCACGAAGAACTGAAATACAAAGGCAACACGTACCTGAAAGAGTTCAAAGGTTGCACGCATCCTGAGCATCAAGGCTGAAACACAAATGAAAACTTTTCCCTGGCCTAAGTCTCCGGCGCGAGGCTTAGGCCAGTGTTAGTTATGCCAGGATTCTTTTCATCTATGGAAACTGAAATAGTTATGACCAGCATCCTGATAGCGATGCTGGTCGTTACCGCTACTGCTAAAAGCGCACTCGATGAATTGAGCGACGTCAGCCTGCGATTGCTGGCCAGCGAAGCCAACGAAACTCCGCACGCCGTTTTCTGGCGCTCGATTTTGGAGCATTATCATCAGCTCAGCTTTACGCTCACGTTCGGCATTCACCTTTCAATCGCTTCGATTGCGATTCTGATTAGTTCGATTGCCCACCACGTTTACCCGGCGCATTTTCTGCTGGCCTCCTTCGGCGGAATGCTGCTGACGGTCATTATCTTTCGCCAGATCTTGCCGCTGATTGCGACGCAAAACGATCCGCAACGAACGTTGCTGCGGTTGCGATGGCCGCTCAGCATTTTGTGGCCGATCCTGGGCGCGATTGCACATCCGCTGTATCGCTCTTTGCGAACCTTGCAGCGTGCTCCGGAAGCTCCCACGGAAATGCCAACCGTTGCCGCGACTGCGATTGACGAAGAAAACCAGCTTCAAGCGTTTCTGGATGTTGGCGAAGAAGAAGGCATTATCGAAGAAGAAGAAGGCGAGATGATCCAGACGATCATTCGCTTCAGCGACCGCACGGTGGATGAAGTGATGACGCCACGCCCGAAGATTATCGCCGTTGAAGCCAACGCCACCATCGAACAGGTTCGCAACCTGATGATCGAATCGAAGTATTCGCGCTTGCCCGTGTACCGCGATCAGATTGACCACATCGAAGGCGTGATTTACGTTCGCGATTTATTGAAGTTTTGGGCTAGTGGTGAAACGGATTGCGCGGCGATTGAAATTGCCCGGCTTCAACCGTTCGAAGTTCCCGAATCAAAACCGATTGACGACTTGCTGCGTGAAATGCAGAAAGCCCGGGTTCAAATGGCCATCGTCATTGACGAATATGGCGGCTTGGCAGGTTTAGTTACACTAGAAGATTTGGTCGAAGAAATCGTTGGCGAAATCGAAGATGAAGACGAGCCCGATTTACCAGCCACCGAAATCGAAATCGTCAATGAATCCGATGATATTTGCGTGGTTCGCGGCGATGTGGAAATTGGCAAAATCGAACGCGAATTCAACGTAGAGCTTGCCGCTGACGATTTCACCACCGTCGCCGGTTTGGTCATCAGCCAGTTGGGCCGTTTGCCCGAAGTGGGGGAACAACTGGAATTCCAAGGTCTTCGCTTTGAAGTGATCGAAGCCAATGAACGCCAGGTTTCTCGTCTGCGAATTCAAAAACTGCCGTCAGAAATCGCCGCCGAAGTCAAAGCAGCCGAAGTATCGGCGTCAAAACCTTCTGGAAACGGCCATTGAGACAAAGCTGATGAGTTACAATGCCGCCTTGAATAGGGAGGTAAAGAATATGCAAACCATCACAGTGCAATCTCATGTCGGAAACGACGGCATCCTGCGGCTTCAGGTTCCGGTCGGACTAAAAGACGTTGACGTGCAAGTCACTCTCGCGCTGGAGGAAACCCAGCAAAATGGCGTTCCAAAATCGCCCAGACAAGATCATCCTGGACAGACGAATTCCTCAAAACCCATGACGATGGAGGAGATTGAGGCTCTGGCGCAGTCCAATGGATGGCCGCCCGGTTTCTTTGCAACAACCGCAGGCTGCATGCCAGATTTCCCGGAAATAGATTTCGAAGGCGATTACGAAAAACGAGAAGAATTGCCATGACTTACCTGCTGGACACCAACGTTTGCATCGTTCACTTGGTCAAACGCTCTCTTAATGTGCAACAAAAGCTCGCGTCAATTTCTCCCAAAGAGATTGCTCTGTGCTCAGTCGTCAAAGCCGAAATCATTTATGGCATACTTAAAGGCAACTACTCCTCTCAGGCAGTCGCTTTAAGGCAAAACTTTCTCACTCAATTTGTCTCTCTTCCCTTTGATGACTTAGCCGCTGATTTTTATGGCCAGGAAAGAGCGCGATTGGCCAGGCTCGGCCAATCAATCGGGCCGAACGATTTAATGATTGCCTCGATAGCGTTGGCCAATAACCTGACGCTGGTCACTCACAACACCCGCGAATTCTCTCGCGTCGCCAACTTGCAATTTGAAGATTGGGAACTATGACTGAACAGAAAAAATCCGGCTTGGTCGCGTTGATTGGACGCCCGAATGCCGGCAAATCCACATTGTTGAATGCACTGGTCGGTGAACACATCGCCGCCGTTTCGGCCAAACCACAAACCACGCGCACACGTATCCAGGGAATCATCACGCGGCCAGAAGGCCAAATTGTTTTCGTGGATACGCCGGGCATACACAAACCCGGTTACACGCTGAACCGGCGGATGATGCAATACGTCACCGACGCGCTAATGCAAGTAGACATCGTCGTCTTAATGCGTGATGCCACCACCAGCTTTGGTTCCGGCGACAAATTCACGCTTGACCTGGTCAAGGGCGCAAACAAGAAAACGCTGCTGATCCTGAACAAGATTGATAAGCTAAAAGACAAATCCGACTTGCTGCCGCTGATTCAACAATACAGCCAGGAATACGAGTTCGCTGAAATTATCCCGCTTTCGGCGTTGAGAGGAGACAATCAGGAATTGCTGGTCAGCAAATTGCTGGACCATTTGCCGGAAGGCACTCCGATTTACGAAGACCCGGACATGTTCACGGATCAGCTTGAACGCAATCTGGTCGCCGAACTGGTCCGGGAAAAGATTCTGGAAGTGACGGAGCAGGAGCTTCCTTACACCACAGCCGTCAGAACCGAAATGTGGACGGAGACGGAAACCGGCACGGAAATCCATTGCGTGATTTATGTCGAACGCGACTCGCAAAAACCCATCATCATTGGCAAAGGCGGCCAGATGCTGAAACAAATCGGCATACGCGCTCGACGCGATATTGAAAAGCTGCTTGATCACCACGTCCGTTTAAACCTTTTCGTCCGTGTTCAGGGCAACTGGCGCAATGATCCACACACGCTGGATGAACTTGGAATCCAAGAAAAAAGATGATTTTGGATTTTTGATTGTGGATGTTGGATTTCGGAGGGCTGGGGATGATGAAAGACAATCTTGTTAAAGATAAGAGTTATGCTTTTGCTTTA
The DNA here is from genome assembly GCA_964639915.1 of uncultured Heliomicrobium sp. Lineage (GTDB taxonomy): Bacteria > Acidobacteriota > Blastocatellia > RBC074 > RBC074 > RBC074. Next base: position 1,630 of record CAZXHW010000436.1, on the reverse strand, counting down.
GCGACGATAAAACTCTATCAATCTCTGTCTGCAAGAAAAGAGTTTGTGCTGTCGAAGCAATTGCTTCGTTCCGCAACCAGCATTGGTGCCAACATTGAAGAAGCGACTGCAGGTCAAAGCCGCGCCGACTTTCTTTCTAAGATGTCAATCGCATCTAAAGAAGCACGTGAGTCCAACTATTGGCTACGCCTACTGAGGAATTCTGGGATTGCCACTGAGGAAGAAATTCAATCTTTGTTGGCCGAGTCTGAATCGTTAATCCGCCTTCTGACGTCAATCGTCAAATCAACTGTTGAAAACAAAAATTCAAAATCCAAAACCTAAAATTCAAAATCTATGAAGATTTGGCATGCTGTAGAAGTCGAAATCGCCCGCGTAGGTGAAACCGCCGCAACCACGCAGCTCTGGGCCATGAATACAACAGGCGTCGAAGTTTCCGAAGATGCTTCGGACTTTGTCACGCTGAGAGCGTATTTTGATACTGAACCCGATGTTGAAAAGCTGCGACAAAACATTCTGAATAATTTGCGACTGATTGACCTGCCCGATTTCGCTTTGCGAAAAGTCGAAGCTTCGACCATCGCCGACCAGGACTGGATGTCCGAATGGAAAAAAGGCTGGGAGCCGTTGCTGATCGGTCAGCGACTGGTCATCGCGCCTTCCTGGAAGCTGGATCAAGTCGGCGATACGGATCGGGTGATTATTCAAATTGATCCTGGAATGGCATTTGGAACCGGGACGCACGAAACAACGCGCGGATGTCTGGAAATGCTGGAAAAGTTCTGGCCGCCTAGTCCTTTGGCTTCCCTGCTGGATGTCGGCACAGGGACAGGAATTCTAGCCATTGCAGCGACAAAACTTCAGCCTGGTTCTCGTATTACAGCATTTGACGTAGACCCCGAAGCTGTTGAAGTCGCCCGCGAAAATGCTGAAATCAACCACGTCGCCGACGACATCGAAATCGAAGTCAACAAACTCAGCAGCTATGCCGGGCAGGAATTTGACGTCGTGCTGGCCAATCTGACTGCCGACGTGATTATTCCGCTTGCCGCGGACTTCCCTGCCGCCATGAAGCCGGCAGGTACCCTGATCGTTTCTGGTATTCTGCGCGAACAAGGTGAAGATGTGGTCGCTGCTTTAACTGCTCAGAGTTTTGAATTGATGGAATCGAAACCCGATGGCGAATGGGTAACAATGGCATTCAAATTATTGTAGCTGGGAAGTAGCGAATCTTGAATTCAGCAATGGCCAGGAAATGGGTCGGGGAATGAAGGAAATGCGTTCTCCGACCCTACTTCTCTTAAGAATAAAGTAGGCCTAAAAAGCCGATCATCTGACGTACCTTTATTATTTCCCCTTGCTTTTACAGTCCAGTTTAGTAAAAATCCACCTGCCTTAGGACCTCCTGCTCAGGAAAAGGGCCACGCAATATCTATCTCGAACAGAGTTATTATTATCCAAAGTGTAGGCACAATAATCAACTCAGCTTCAAGTTCTGTATCGATAAGGCTTATTCATGTTACGCAACAATAAGGAATAGGTGCCTTGATCGTTAGTCTCTGAATTAACCATACAATGGCTCAATAGCCGAATCTGGGAGCAAGGCATTTCTGCCACTCTCCGTTCTTTG
>CAZXHW010000435.1:0-7000 GCA_964639915.1 uncultured Heliomicrobium sp. | reverse complement strand
GTCGGTGCCCAAACGCGAAAAACCGTCTGTTCGGGCGTATAAAGCGCGCCGAGCTGTCGGGTTGAAATAATTCCATCCGCCGCATGGGCAAGCGGCGGCGTTGTCGAATAGTGGATCGAGGCTAAACGAGCAGTCGAGTCTGTGTTCATCGTTTCCAGAGTTTTGTGAGATAGAGGGGATTCAAGAGCAAAGCGTAGTCGCAATCTGCACAGTGATCAAGCCGTCAAAAAATTGAATCAAGCTGAAACTCACTCAGTCGTTGCAAATCAACGCAGGCAATTTCGTTCGCAACCATGTAACAATGTTTATCGTATGTGGAGTAATTCAACAACACACCCTTTGCAAAATCAGTGTATTCAAGCAGGAGCAGGATCAATGAACCGACCGACAACTTCTCTTCTGATTCGATTGACGTGTTTACTGGCTGTACTGTTCATCCTGGACACAACCAGCGCGGCGCAATCGCCAGACAAAATCATCAAACAAGCCGTTAAAGCCATGACCAGCGGCAAAGGCGAAAAGGCCTTGCGCGAAATCAAGTCGCGGCAAATGACTGGCAAGATCACCAATCTCAAAGATGGAGCGACCGGCAATTATCAGGCATCGGCTTCACAGCCCAATTTGTTCATCGAAGCTTTTGACCTGGGCGGCTTGGAATTTAGCTCTGGCTACAACGGCAAATCGTCCTGGACACGAGATTCGCGCGATGGGCTGCGAACGTTGACCGGACAAGCCAGCCGGGATTTTCAAACCGAAGCGCGCTACCGAAACTGGCGTTGGCTGGATTTCAAAAAAGATAAATCCAAATTGACTGCCACCGGGCAAACGACGATCAATGGCAAAGCAGCCAACACACTGGCGTTGATTACCGCCAAAAATGTGACGATCAAACTGCACTTTGATGCCGAGTCCGGTTTGCTAGTCCGCGAAGAAATTCCGGCGGGCGAAAGCCTTCGCATTTTTGATTATGCCGACTTCAAACCTGTCGGCAATTTGATGGAACCACACACAATCAAACTTTCCATCGGCGAACTCAGCTTTGACATCAAGCTGGATTCGATTCAACACAATCCGCAGCTTGATCGTGTGGCGTTTGAGTATCCAAAGCTTTCCAATGAACCGTTGCCTGACATTCCAGCGCTGCTGGACGCGGTTGGCAAAAACGAAGAGGAAGTGGATCGCATTCTGGAAAAATATACCTACACCCAAACCACAACTCGCCGCGAACTGGACGACAAAGGCCAGTTGAAGGTTAAGGAATCTGAAACGCACGAATTGACGTTTTACAAAGGCAATCGTATTCGCCGCCTGATCGCCAAAAACGGCAACCCGCTTTCGCCCAACGAAGAAGCCGACGAAACTAAACGCATAGAAAAGCGCGTCCGCGACATTGAAAAGAAAGAAACCGAGAAAGCTCGCAAAGCGGAAAAGCAACGTGAAGTTGCGCAAGAGAATTCCGGTTCGCCGGATGACGATCGTGGGCAGCGGATTTCCATTGCGGACGTGCTGAAGGCGTCAAAGCTGGTTAACCCTCGCCGCGAACGATTTCGCAACCGCGATGTCATCGTCTTCGATTTTGAACCACTGCCCGGTTACAGACCCAAAAAGGATTTCGAGAAATTCTTTGGCAAAATGGCTGGGGCTATCTGGGTGGACGCCGCAGACAAACAAGTCGCACGTGTCGAAGCTCGGCTGATTGAGTCGTACAAAGTTGGTGGAGGTTTGCTGGCGTCGCTTAAAGAAGGCGCTTCGTTTGTGCTGGAACAAGAGCGAATCAACGACGAAATCTGGCTGCCAACACGTGCCGACATCAACTTGGGCGTGAAGGTTCTGCTAGTCAAAGGCATCAACGTCAACTCGATGGTGACCTATGGCAACTACAAACGCTTCAATGTTGACGCAGAAAAAGAAAAGCTGAAAGACCCCATCGCTCCGGTCAAACCCTAAAAGTGTATAGGCGCAAAACTAATCTCAGTTTTGCGCCTTCGTACATCATCATTCCGGCTTTACCCAGTGACGGCCATAATCCGTCGTTTGAAGCTCTGGGACTTCACCTCTACCAGGATCAATGACGCTAAAAATCATTGTCCCCCGTCCTTCAGGATGGACATTTACTTGTTTTATCAAGCCGTAATTGCAGCACTCCCAGTTGGGTAGATCTTTCTTTGCATCCCAAACAGACCAGCTTTTTCCTCCATCTGTTGTGACCGCATACATCCATCCCATAAATCCAAAGGCAATCTGGTCATTCACAAAGTGAACTTGATCTGTAGGGATTGCGACAGGATCATCGTGACGAAATGTCATGATCTCTTGCCAAATATCGCTGCCAACTCGCGCTGAGCGGAAGGTGTAATAGCCTCCCTCAAGAAAGTTATTCTTTTCATGCCGGGCGATGATTTGAATTTTGACAGATTCGTTGGCGGCTTCCCAAGTCTCCATCACTTCACCGGGGCGAGGAACACAGTAACGCGAGAAAAGAAGAACAATGGCCATCAAGAACACCGTAAAACCAATCGAAAATCGTAACAGTGCTTTCATGGCTCTCCTCTCACCAGCTAGGCATATTCAATTATTGAGGTGCCCCTTCAATCCAAATACAGAAACTCATTTAAGTTGAACAGAGAGTGACACAAATCCCGCAGCGCCGCAGACGCGGGCTTTTCGTTCTTGCGTTCGGTATAACCCGCCGCTTGTTTTTGCAAAAACTCTGACGACCAAGCCAATTCCTTTTCGCTCGGCTGACGATTCAGCGCCAGCTTGAACGCGGCAGCGATTTGTTTCTGAGTGTCGCTTCCCGCTTCGGCGGCAACCCGTTCGGCGAAAAAGCCTGATTGTTGCAACACGAATTCGTTGTTCATCAACGCCAAGGCTTGCGGCGAAACGGTGGAAACGGCTCTGACGGGACCGGAAACCGTCGTCGCCGGACAATCAAACACTTCAATCATCGGCAACAGCACCGAGCGCTTAACAAAGATGTATACGCTGCGTCGCCATGTGGCTTCGTTGTCCTTGGCATCCAGCGGCCAGCGCGGGCGCGAACCTGTGTTGATGATGTCCGGGTCAATGCGCGGATAAATGCCGGGGCCAAACATTTCTTTATTCAGTTTGCCACTGATGGCCAACATGCTGTCGCGTATGGTTTCGGCTTCCAGTCGGCGCGGGTTGTATCGCCAGAACAGGTGATTTTCGGAATCCGCTGCGGCAGACTTTTCATTGAACTTGCTGGATTGACGATACGTGTTGGAAGTGACCATCAACCGATGCATGGCTTTCCAGCTCCAGCCTTTGGCCATCAGTTCGGTCGCCAGCCAGTCCAGCAATTCAGGATGGCTTGGCTTGTCGCCAGTTGCGCCAAAATCGCTGGGCGTGCGGACGATTCCTTTGCCGAAGTGATATTGCCAGATGCGGTTCACTGCTACGCGAGCTGTCAGCGGATTGTCTTTGCTGGCAATCCAGTCAGCCAGTTGCTTGCGGCGATATTCAGGATTCAAATCGCTTTCACCACAAACCACTTGCGGCAAACCGGGGCCAACCGGATCGCCTTTCATGGCAACGTCGCCGCGCTTGAGCAAATACGCTTGCTTCGGATTTTCGTCATCGGTCACGCCCATGACAGCGGGCAGCGGCTTGGAACGCTTTTTGTTGATGGTATCAATCACCGCCTGAAACGTCTTGCGAGTTTCTTTTTCTTCAGGCGTCAGTTGTTCGTCAATTTCTTCGGGCTGCAAATTTACAGTCTTACGGAATCGCTCTTCAGTTTCTTTGCGATACTGTTCACGCGTCTGCGCATTGATTGCGCCGGCTGATTCTGCCAGCTTGACGTGAAATTCTATTTTTTCAGCCATCAGTTTTTGGCGAACGCGATCTTCAACTGAGGCAACTTTTGCCCGCCAGGGCTTCAATTCTTCATCAATGGCCTTGTTAGCAGCAGCGTGCGCCTTCTTCTCTTCTTCGCCAACCAGCAACTTTTCAGTTTTCTTGAAGGGGAAGAACACTGCCTGCATTCTGTAATAATCCTTTTGCGGAATCGGATCATATTTGTGGTCGTGACAGCGCGCACAGCCTACGGTCAGCCCCAGGAACACGGTGGAAGTCGTTGAAACCATATCGTCCAATTCGTCCGCACGAGTTTGGTCGTTATCTGCGTTATCCACCGTCGGGCCATTGCGAACAAAACCTGTAGCAATCAAATCTTCCGGCTTTGTTTCGGCAGCGGGTTTCAACTGATCGCCTGCAAGTTGCTGGCGTATAAACTGGTCGTAAGGCAGATCAGCGTTAAACGCCCGAATCACCCAATCCCGGTAGCGCCAGGCATGTGGACGGTCGTAATCGAATTCATACCCACCGCTATCGGCATACCGCGCCAGATCAAGCCAATGCCTGCCCCAGCGTTCGCCGTAATGCTGCGAAGCCAACAGCTTTTCAACAACCTTTTGATACGCGGCATCAGAGGGATCTTTCAAAAACTCTGCCATCTCTTCCGGTGAAGGCGGCAAGCCGATCAGATCGAAATACACCCTGCGCAACAGTTCGCGCGGTTCGGCGGCTGGCGAAGGCCGCAAGCCTTTGGCTTCAAGTTTGGCCAGCACAAACGCGTCAATTTCATTTTTCACCCAGGACTGTACTTTGACTTTTGGCACTTCAGAGCGAACTGGCTTCATAAAGGACCAGAAGCTTCGATCTTTTTCAGTGATGCCGTATCCGGGCTGGCGAACCGGCGCGGATTCAGGCGCCGCCGCCGCAATCGCTTTGGGCTGAAGCTGCTTGATCCAATCGGCAATCACCGCAATTTCGGCGTCGCTCAGCTTGCCGCCCATGGGCATTGCCGGTTCTTCTTTGTGTGTAATCAACTTAAACAGCAGACTCTTTTCCGGGTCGCCGGGAACGATAGCTGTGCCGCGTGTTCCGCCTTTCAGCACTGATTCTTCCGTTCGCAAATCGAGCCCTGAGCGTTGAATCTTCGCGCCATGACAGCTAACGCAGTTTTGCTCCAGGATCGGCTGCACTTTGTCTTTGAAAACGTCAGGCGCGGCATCAGCCACAAACGCATCTAAACGCCCGACCCCAAAGACAAATGCACAGCCAACTGCCGCCAAAATCAGCACGAACTTTTTCGCCAAATCTGCTTTTCGCATGAAATCGAACCGTCCTTATGGAGTGTAAAAATTGAATTTACGGAAGCAACCGCATCTTCTTTCGACCTCAATGGATTGTCAAACCAGATTCGCTGCACGAACCATCGGTCTTGATAGCAGTTGATCAAACATTCCATTTTGTTTCACGTGTGCTACACTCCGTTTCATCCGACTCAATCGTGCCCCATAAAATTTCTGAGGTGAGCAATGAACCCACTCCAAGTTCAGGCAACGACCCAACCGACTGTTTTAAGCGATGGCCAGCATTCCGGCTTTCCTTCGCCAGCGGATGACTATTTGCATCGTCCGCTGGATTTGAATGAAAAACTTGCGCCTCGCCCAACGACGACGTTTTTCATTCAAATCAGCGGTGATTCGATGGCAGAAGATCGCATCTTTGACGGCGACATTTTGATCATTGACCGAGCTGAAGATCGTCGCGATGGCGATCTGGTGTTGGCAATTATCGAAGGCCAGTTCGTTTTGCGGCTGCTGAGAAAACGAGAAGGAAGCTTCTGGCTGTATTCAGGAGCCCCAGATCAGCCAGGCATTGAGTTGGATGAAAACTGCGAAATTTGGGGGCGTGTGATGTGGTCACTGACCAAACATTGACCCAGTACAGAAGCCATGAAAGCCATTGCGCTGATTGATGCCAACAACTTTTACGTTTCGTGCGAACGCGCTTTCAACCCGCGATTGCGTGGCGAACCGACCGTCGTACTGTCAAACAATGACGGCTGCGTGGTGTCCCGTTCGAACGAAGCCAAGCGATTGGGGATACGAATGGCCGTTCCGATCTTTCAGGTTCGCAACATCATCGAACGCCACGGCATTCATGTGTTGTCCAGCAACTACGAGCTTTACGGCGATCTTTCCAATCGAATGATGAGAATACTGGATGAATTTTCGCCTGAGGTTGAACGCTATTCGATTGATGAAGCCTTCATCACCCTGGAAGCCGAGGACTCAGCCGGCCTGGAAAAGCTTGGACGCGAAATTCAAGCAAGAGTATTTCGCCATACAGGCATTCCGGTTTCCGTTGGCATCGGCGCAACAAAAACGCTCTCGAAAGTCGCCGGACATCACGCAAAGACATTGCCGGAACTAGAAAGCGTATTTGATTTGACGCCGCGTTCGATGCAGGTTCCAGCACTTCGCCGCACACCTATAGAAGAAGTCTGGGGAGTCGGATATCGCTGGGCTTCAAAGCTGAAAGGAAACGGCATTCGCACTGCGTTCGATTTGCGTGAAGCACGCGACGAGTGGGTTCGAGCAAACATGAATGTCACGGGTTTGCGGATGGCGCACGAACTTCGCGGGATTCAATGCCACACGCTGGACACTTGCCCGCAACCACGCCGAGCGATCAATTCCACTCGTTCGTTCGGCGAGATGGTCCATTCGAAAGATAGTTTGAAAGCTGCGATCGCGATGTTTGTCACACGCGCAGCCGAAAAGCTTCGTCGAGAACGCATGGTTGCCGGGGCCATTACCGTCTTTGTTCTTACCAACAGATTTCATGCAGATGAAGAACAATATTCAGGCTCAATCACCTTGCAGCTTGCGCCAATGACCGCGATTACAAATGAAATTCAGGAAGTGGCTTTCAAAGGGCTGGATTCACTCTTCCGGCAAGGACTGCGCTACAAGAAAGCTGGTGTGATGCTTACCGATTTGGTGCCGGATTACGGGCTTCCCCAACCGTTATGGGAAACCGGCAAAACCGAAAGAATGCGCGAACTGATGGCGAAAGTAGATCGGTTGAATCAACGCTATGGGCGAGAAACAGTGCAATGCGGAACCTTCATTTCCGACGTAATTTTTCTGATTCATATGATATGTAGATTGTTTCGCTACACGAC
>CAZXHW010000434.1:0-7005 GCA_964639915.1 uncultured Heliomicrobium sp. | reverse complement strand
GATACATTGTTTCGATATGTTCCAGGAATTTCGCGTCAACCGCCATCATGTCTTCAATATGGCCGTGAACCGGGCAATCCTTCAGCATCCAAATTTCATTGTTGCGTTCGATAATCGTCGCTTTGATTTCGCCCGGACGTTCCTGAATCACCTGCCAAGGGTCTTCACCGTTTTCGATGATGCGAGTGCGAGCCTCTTTGACGCACTTTGGGCAAAGACTGTCCGTTACACGTGGCCAGCCAAGAGTCGGCTTGGTTTTTTGCCAGGATTTTTGGAGTGGTTTATCCGACCATTTTGGAATGAAGGATTCGTTCGGATTGAACTTATTGAAGAACTGGACTGAGTTGAAAGCTGCGCCAGACACAGCCGACAGGGCTTTCTCAAAATATTTAATAGGTTTATGCATTCGCTCTCCTCGTTTTTCTGCTTTCTTCGTGGGTTTACTACAAAGCGCGCCCACTGGGGACACACATAACTTCAAGTCAACTTCGCTTTAGCTTGATTCGTTCGCTATGCTCACTTGGCCGATCAGTCCTTCAGTTGCTTATTAGACTTTGACCGGACGTAAAACTCTAAAATGACTGTTTTTATGTTTATTTGTCAGAGGGTAAAACTTCAAACTTCCGAATATGCACATTCTGGGCCACAAGGGGTCAATTGCCTTAATAAATTTCTTCTTCCAACGCAGAATGTTGCCAGTCGCGTTAAGTTATTGATTAGCTTAGGGAAGCAGGTTTGGCCTTTTGGCTGATTCGATAGATCAATATGGATTTATAAGACTCCTAAGTCAAAGCAGTGCCAAGTTTTACCAAATTCTTTCTATTAATCAGGCCCGTCTGAGTCAAAAAGGAGTAAAGCCTTTGGCTTCGTTGGAAAGTGTAGCAAGATGGCCTATCAGAGGGCTGAAGTTCGAAAATGTCGAATCGAAATGACAATCCAGACAGGCAATAGCGGTAACCCTTGCCTGTCTGGTGGTCTTAAAGTCAACAACTTGGTGGGAATACCGGGATGATGTAGCTCATCTGATTGTTGAGTGTCAGGTGATGCAGGTTGTGCCCTTGATTAAAGGCACCAGCCGAACTCGTGGCGTTCGGGTTGAAGTTGATCGCCGCACCGGTGATGCCGATGGCTCCCGTCTGGTTGAAGACTTTCAGCCAGCCGGTTCTACCTGCCGGGACAAAGGTTTCAAAACGAGGTGTTGAGCGTGGGAAACTATTGGTGAGTGAGTTTCTGATCTGGCAATTTCCCGTTATCGAAAAGCTGATGGCATTTTCGGCATCGTCGTAAAGGATGCCAAAGAGCGTGCCGAGAGTGGAGGCTCCGAGACCCAGATTGCCACCAATCCGATTGATAATCAGCAAGGTGTCATTTCCATCGGCTCTGGAACCAATGCTGTTTAGTGCCAACGATGCAGGCGCACGATTGTAACTCAGGCCGTCAAAGCTGATCGTGGCAATTGATGCGTTCTGGTCGCAAGCTGGCAAGCCTCCCGGAAGCGCCGCAAATGCTTCCGCGCCCAGATTGGCCGCGTGCCCCGAAGCGAACTTTACATACTCATCGCCAATCAAGTGATTGAATGTCGTCGGACATCCCAGCGCGTCAACGGCCACAGCAACCAAATACCCCGTCGTTCCCGGATCAAGGTCCGAAGCAAGGAAACTGGCCGTCTGGTTCGCCGTCAAGCAAACATAACTATCCGCCACCGCGCATCCTTCCGCCACAAAGAATAAATGGACGAAAGTCGGTAATTGCAGATGAGTGTTCGTGATGTTGATGCGCGTGTTCTGTCGAGTCGGATCGGTTGACGACGTGTAAATGTTGTAAATCAAAATGCTTCCGGCTTTCTGGTCGCTCGCCTCTGCCGTCGCCGGGAACACGCCTCCGGGGCCAGCCGCCGGACAATCCACCACATCGCACACTGAAAAGTTCGTTGGTTGACCTCCGTTAAAGCTGACCGAGTTGTTTGTGCAAACTTGCGCCCCCGGCGGAGCCAGATCACTGACTTGGGTCAAGTACGTAATCGTCGCCGTAGTTCCAGGCGGCAGTGTCGCCGAGTAGCTCACGGCACTTGCCGTCACCGTGCAAGTGCCGATGTTTGGAGTCGCCACACAAGAACCGAGAACTCCCGTCAGATTGGTAAAAGTCGTGTTGCTAGTGACGTTCTGATTGACCTGCCCGTCGTTGCTGATGTTCAAGGTGGCCTGGACTTTGTTGCGCGGCCCCATGCAAAGCAGTGGATCATTGACAGACCCAGAGACTCGATTGACCGTCACCGTGAAGCTGCACGAAGCATCCGGCGTAACTCCGTTTGAAGCCGTGCAGGTCACGGTCGTAGTTCCGACCGGAAACACGTGCGGCGAAGTGATGACCGTTGCGCCGACTCGGCAAGTGACTGCCGAAATTGGTGCGCCTGTGACTGTTATGCTAAATGGAACTGACGCTGAGTTCTGGCCTACGCCGGTTCCGACCGTAATGTTGGACGGGCAATTGATTATTGGAGGCAAGTAAGGCGTACAAATGTTAAGCAGGATTGTTAAGTTATTTGAGCCGGCATTTGCAACTGCAAGATCACCTTTACCGTCCGAATTGAAGTCTTGTGATATGACTGAAATTGGATAAGTTCCAGTACTGATTGGGGAATTTGTCGCTTGAATGAATCCTCCGCTGCCATTGCTCAAAAGTATAGTCAGGTTGTTGGAGGCAATATTGGCTACTGCGATATCTGGCTTGCCATCCAGGTTGAAATCGTCGACTGCTAAAGAAAAAGGTCCAATGCCTGTTCCAATTAGTGAGCCGACCCCTTGAGTAAAACCACCTTTACCATTGCCTAGCAAAATTATCAGGTTACTGACATTGTCCATTGCTATAGCAAGATCAGGTATGCCATCAAGGTTGAAGTCATCTGCAGCCATAGACTGTGGTTCACTTCCTAGGGCAATTGGCGAGCCAATAGCTTGTGTGAAAGTGCCGCTGCCATCGCCTAATAAAATTGTCACATTGTTAGAATGATAGTTCGTTACAGCTAAGTCTGCTTTCCCGTCGAGATTGAAGTCTTTTGTTAAGACGAACTCTGGTTCATTTCCAACACTGACTGGCGACTCTGTTGATTCGGTAAAGCCACCGCTGCCATTTCCCAAAAGGATTGAGAGGTTGTTAGACCCTTGATTAGTAACTGCAAGGTCTGGTTTACCATCAAGATTGAAGTCTTCAATTGCCGAAAATCGCGGATAATTTCTAACAGTTATTGGCGAACCTTTAGCTTGGGAGAAGCCGCCCAAGCCGTTGCCAAGAAGAATTGTTACATTTCCAGATACGTGATTGACTATTGCAAGATCAGCTTTTCCATCAAGATTGAGATCGCTTATGGCTAGTGATCGAGGAAACCTTCCAGCAGTGCTTACTGGTGAGCCTGGAGCCTGAGTAAAGTCTCTTATGCCGTCACCAAGAAAAATCATGATGTTATCTGAACGGTAGTTCGCTACAGCTACATCAAATTTACCATCAAGATCGAAGTCTCCAACAGCAATAGAAGTTGGTTCATTTCCCACATCAATTGGCGAGCCTGCCGGTTGAGAAAAGGCGATGCCGGAGCATGGCTGCGCGGGGCAGGTATTGAGTTGAATCGTCACATTATCAGAGAAATAGTTTGCGGTGGCGAAGTCAGGCTTGCCGTCGAGGTTGAAATCGCCCGCTACCAGGGATGCAGGGCGATTCCCAACAGTTATTGGGGAGCCTATTGTCTGTGAAAAGCCACCATTGCCATTTCCTTGCAGGACTGTCACGTAATTGAAGTTAAAGTTCGACACTGCCAAATCAACTTTACCATCAAAGTTAAAGTCGGCAATCGCCATGGAAAGGGGTTGTCCGTTAACCCCGGTTGCTATAGGCGAACCCGCAGCTTCTGAAAATGCGCCGCTACCAACACCTAACAGAATTGTTACGTTCGCGGAGCCGCCATTGGCCACAGCTAGATCAGGCTTGCCATCAAGATTGAAATCTCTCATTTTTACTGAGCGGGGAGCTATTCCCACACTCACTGGCGAGTTTATTGCTTGAGTGAATGCTCCTAGCCCGTTGCCCAGCAGAATTGTCAGGTTTTTAGATAAAACATTTGCGACAGCAAGGTCGGGTTTGCCGTCTAGATTGAAATCTCCCTTTGACACAGCGTTGGGGCCGTCCCCTGCGCTGATAGGAGGATCAATAGTTGGAGTAAACCCTCCGTTTCCATTGCCAAGCAGAATTGCCACGTTATCGGAGAAAAAGCTTGGCACAGCAAGGTCAGGTTTGCCGTCTAGATTGAAGTCCTCTATCGCCAAATGCTGTGGGGAGCCTGCAACGCTTACTGGCGAACCAATTGCTTGAGTGAAGCTTCCATTTCCATCACCCAGTAGGATCGTAAGATTGCTGGATTCGTTGTTCGCCACAACAAGATCAAGTTTGCCGTCGAGATTGAGGTCATACGCCACTACGTTGATAGGGGCGCTCCCAACGTTTATTGGTGAACCAGCCGGTTGTGTAAAAATGCCGTCTCCGTTGCCCAATAATATCGTCAAGTTATTGGAGCCAACGTTTGTGACGGCAAAGTCAGGTTTGCCGTCAAGGTTAAAGTCTTCTGCCACCAAGGAGAAAGGAAAGGAGCCTGCACTTACTGGTGAGCCTGGGGCTTGAGAAAAGCTGGCTCCGCATCCAGCGGATTGCTGCATTAACGACGGCAGCGGCTGCGGGATTGCTTCAGTGAAAAGCGATGGAATTGCCGGAAGCGCGTCTGCCACAACGCCAGTTTGCTTGTTCAAGTCAGCGGCAGTAATCAACTTCGGTGCGGTCGATAAATGGAAAGTGCTCGCGCCAGTGCGCCAAGTGGCAAAACTCAAACCGATCATTGCCAGCGCCAGCCAAGCATAACGATTCCGCCGAGAAAGTTTTTGATCACGCATAGGTGAAGATTCCTTTTTGATGTTGAGGAGACTACAAGCCCGCGTTTGCCGGATGAAAACGAAAAAGCCGGATTTCTGCCGAATTTCCATTCCGTAAAGGGGCAAGTGAGTCGGCAAATTGATAAGGCTTCAAAGAGTGTGGGTGGCCTTTATGTGTTTTGTGAGTTTTGCAATGCCAGGCAAGGGCGTTACGGGCGGATACTAATTTACCGAAGTGGATTTGCAAAGTAGGAATCCGGCTTTTCACGGATGTTGATTCGGTTCAAAAAGAAGGCAGCTTGAACGGGCTAGGCCGATACTTGATAATGCGCGCGCTTGTTCAAGCGATGTTCGATTTACGAGAAGGAAGCGGCAGGTCAAAGAATGGCAGAAACTCCGAAGATGACGTTAAACAGGATGGTGGACATTCATTGCCACATTTTGCCGGAAACTGATGACGGCGCGACTTCTTTGGAAGAGTCAGTAGCAATGTGCAGGGCTGCGGCGGCAGATGGAATCAAAACCATTATTGCGACTCCGCATATGTTTGATGGGGTTCACACCACGCCGGAAGGGGACGCCATTCGCCGCCGGATTTCACGTGTCATGGCTGCGGCGGAAAATTGTGTGCAGATTGTTCCGGGCGGAGAAGTCCGGTACAGCTACGAAATCTTCCAGGAAGCCGACGATCCGAACACGCGCATCAAGCTGAACGGGACTTGTTACATGCTGCTGGAGTTTCCCTTTCAGTCCATACCGCCGAACATTGAAATGACCATCTTTCAAATTCTGAACGCAGGAATCACGCCGGTCATTGCTCATCCCGAACGCAACAAGCGCATTCAGCAAAATCCCAAGATCATCGCTGACCTGGTCGAGCGCGGAGCTTTCTCTCAGCTTGATGCGGGCAGTTTGACGAAAAGCTTCGGGCCGGAATCGTATCAATCGGCCAAGAAAATTCTGGAAGCTGGCTTGGCGCATTTTATTGCGACCGATGCGCATCATCAGGATCGGCGGCGTCCGATCTTGTCCGCCGCTGTGGCTGTCGCGGCGGAACTTGTCGGTGAAGATTATGCGCGGGCAATGGTGGAAGATAATCCAGAAGCGTTGGTCAATGACGGTGTGATTCCGGTTCAACCGGATGTGGATATGGACGCTTTGCTTGGTCGCAAAAAGAGTTGGTTTGCATTTTGGAAGTAAAAACCGGTCCGCGCCATGGCGCGGACCTAATTCAACCGGAGAATTGATTCGTGAATATCAAGCTTCGTTTTCGTGGCAGGGCAGCCGTCAGTTTGGCGGCAGCTTTGAGTTTGATTTTGGTTGCGGTGTTTTCGCCCAGCTTGCCCAGGGTTTCAGCCAAACCGCAATGGCAATTGCTGAAGTTAAAAAACGGCATGGACGTGATCGTCATTGAAAACCGATCTGTGCCGCTGGTGACGGTTGAAGTCGCTGTCAAGAACGGCGCTTACACGGAATCGCCTGAATTCAATGGGCTTTCGCATTTGTACGAGCACATGTTTTTCAAATCAAACGAACGCTCGAAAGCCGAAGGGTACAACGACCGTGCGGCCGAACTTGGAATGCTCAGCAATGCCCAGACCCGCGAAGAAGTCGTTAACTACTACACGACAACCATCAATTCCGGCTTGCGCGAAGCGATGGTTATGATGAGCGATGCGCTTCGGTATCCGCTGTTCGACAAACAGGAGCTTGATCAGGAAATTCACGTGGTGATTGATGAACTAAACCAGCATCTCTCGAACCCGTTCAACTATCTTTTTGAAGCGACCAACAAACGGCTCTGGTACAAATATCCTTCGCGCAAACGTCCGGGCGGCGATCCTGAAACGGTCGCCAAAGCTACGCCGGAAATGATGCGTGTCATCCAGAAGAAGTTTTACATCCCGAACAATTCAGCCTTGGTTGTCGCGGGCGATGTGAATGCCCAGGAAGTGTTCAAGATTGCCGGAGAGATTTTTGGCGATTGGCAGCGCAGCGAAGATCCTTTCGTCAAAGATCCGGTTCCGCGTCATCCGCCTTTGCCGAAAGATGATGTCGTGATTGTGAATCAGCCTGTTAATTCGTCCACGAT
>CAZXHW010000433.1:0-7010 GCA_964639915.1 uncultured Heliomicrobium sp. | reverse complement strand
GGTCAAAAAATCCCGAATGCGGGTCAAGCGTATGCAACATTTCCAGTATGGCTCCGCGCGTCAGGCGGAATTTGTCTGGCGGGTTGACGTAATTTTGCTCAATGGTTTCCAGTGCCTGGACGTAGGTTTGGACGATAGGATCATTAGCCATTTCCTTGCTGGGTTTGGCCGATTCCGGATCTTCGCCAAAAAATATTCCGCCAACGGCGCAGAACGATAAAACTGAAAGTGCCAAAACCAATATTGCGCGCTGTTTGGCAGTTAGTCTTTTGAATTGGGGGAATGACATCTTCATCTCAAACACTCAATAGCATCGGTTTAGAATAAAGAAGGCTGCGTAATCAGCGATTCTGGTTCAATAATCGGTTGTCCAATCATCTGCTTGAACTGGTTGGCAGATGCTGGCGAATGACCCTGAAAATAGTTGCTGAAGTAACCATACACAGTTTCGACCTGCTGGCGCAAAAAGTTGAAGCCCTCTGTCCACTCTTTCAGTTCGCGGTCGCGGTTTATCTGCACATGGGAAAATTCTGTCAAATTTCGCGGCCCCATCCAGCGCAAATAAGCCAGCGGGGATGTAGGGCGGTCAAGGATTTGAAACCACAATCCGCGCTGAACCCATTCACCTTCAACCAATGCCAGCGCGACTTGATGTTTTGAAAACAACTCCAGCACACGATCCAACATTGGCTCTATTAGCCAGCTTTGATCCCTGAATTCCACCGCAAAGCGAATATCAGCAGGCAAAATTCCAATGAACTTTTCGAGCACCGACCACTCTCGCGTGGAAAAATCCGGGGGCAATTGAATCAGCACCATTGCAAGTGTTTCTTCCAGACCACGAATTCGCTGGCAAAACTGATCCAATATCGCTTCGGAATCGTGCAGGTGCTTTTCATGCGTGATCTGTTGCGGCAACTTCAGTGAATACGTAAACCCAGAAGGCGCACGGGTTCGCCAGGATTTAATCGAAGCTTCAGAAGGAATTGCATAAAAGCTCGAATCAATTTCTACCGTATCAAAGACCCGCGCATATAAATCCAGAAGCTCCGATGCACGGCTCCCGCGTGGATAAAATGCCCCAACCCAGTCATCATAATTCCAACCTTGAGTGCCAATGTGAACTTCGCTCACTGAAATCACCTTTCAATCAGGTTTGTAGTTGGGGACTAATTTCTGAAAAACCATCATATACGAACAAAAGTATCGAACCAACCGCCAGGCTTTCAATACCTTTACTACCGTAGCGGCCTTTGGGCTGTCCAATTTCAATGCCTGGCCAGCACAAAGGAAGATTTTTTTTGGCATCCCGAAATATCCGTTGACAGTTTTAGGGGCGAAGAGTATAAAACTGACCGGTCGGTCAACTAAGAAAGGTTGGCAAGTCGGATTGAGAATACGAAGGCAATTGAGGGAGCTCATTTACGAGTTTATCCATAAAAAATGGCAGCAAAACAATTTGTTCAAGGTTATGAAGATCAGCGCCGCGAAGAGCTAATTAAGGCGACTTATCACGAAGTAGCGGAGAAGGGCTACTCTGCTGTCACGTTGCAGGATATTGCCAAGCGCGCAGGAGTCAGCAAAGGCTCGACGCTCTACTATTTTTCAACCAAAGAAGATCTTTTTCTTGGCGCTCTGGAATGGATCATTGAAGTGGTGCATGAACGAATTCATGCGGCAATCGCTTCGGCGGATGATCCGGTGGGTAAGATGAAAGCCGTTATAGGCGTTATATTTGGCAATGCCCAGGAAAGTCGCCAGTTCTTTCTGGCTTATTCAGACTTTATCAGCATCGGAACCCGAAATCGGCGTTTTCATGACCTGAACGCAAAATTCTATGAAGGATGTTGCGGTCATGATCGCGAAATTATTGAGCTTGGAATCAAAGCGGGCATATTTCGGTCTGTAGACCTAGATGATGCAAGCTCAATGGTTCGGGCTTTGGTGGACGGGATGATGATGCAATGGTTTTTTTCGTCCCAAGGGACATTTGATGATTACCGCCGCCGTTGTGAGCGAATCGTTTTAGATTATCTGACCGGAGGCCAAACTATGGAACTCGCAAAAGCAGCCTAAATAAGAGGCTAAATTTTTTAGGGATGTGTTGACCGTCCGGTCAGTTAATCCTCGAACCACTAAACACACTCAACAGGAAGCTAGGAGGGAGCAAATTATGTTTAACCGTTTTTCGAATAAAGTTTTAGCGTTGGCAATGACAGCAGCATTGAGCGTTGTCGTGGCAGCTCAGGGAAAGGTGGAAAAGAAGGTTTCTTTTCTTCTGGATGGCAAAGTCGGCAATGAACTGGTCAAAAAAGGCGATTACACCCTGACCATTCCGGAAGCCGAACAGGGCACAGTTGAAATCAAAGTTGGCAAGAAAGTCGTTGCCACTCAATACACCAAGAAACAAAATGCGAACGAAGCGGAAGCTGACAAAATGACCTACCGTGAAAATGCGGATGGCAGTCGCTCGGTCGCTTCGATCACGCCGCGCGGCCAGAAATTCACTCTGGTTTTGGCGGAAACGGCTGGCAGCGTTGCCAAGCAGTAATTGTAAAAAGTTTGTACTGGCGGAAAAACTTGACGGCTCGCACTGGAAACAGAGCGAGCCTATTTTTTTCGTTCGACAAGGCTTAGCAGCCACATAACTATCGCACCTGTCCCTACTCCGTAAATCAGCGAAGGAATTCCGGCATAACCTTTTCCAGCCGTCAGCCAGTCAAGGGTAAAGGTTCCAGCCACCGAAACCAGCATGGCAGGAATAACTGCGCCAGCCGAAATGCGTTTTGAATATAACCCTGCGATCAATGGCAGCAACGGAGCAGAGGACAGCAAGGTGTAGAAAATCGTCAGCGCCGAAATTACATCCCGCAAAATGATTGCCAGCAGTGCGCCCAGCCCACCGCAAACTACAGCAGCAATTTTGACTACTTTCAGTAAGTGTTTGTCATCGGCTTGGGGATTAACAAAGCTTTTGTATAGATCTTTGCTAAGCGAAGTGCTGAGCATAAACAGCACTGCGTCTGCGGTGCTGACTTCGGCTGCGAAAATCGCTCCCAGCAACAAGCCGCCCAGCCAAAGTGGCAAGGCTTTGGTCATCAGCATTGGCAAGGCCAATTCCCGGTTTGGCAAGTCTGGAAAATTGTAAAAAGCAATCATTCCAAGCAAGGCGGGGACAGCGGCAAACAGCAATAAACAAACTGCGTTTAAGGCCACGCCTGTGCGAACAGCTTTTTCGTCCCGCGCGCCAAAAATCTTTTGCAGCAACCCTGGCGAAATGATGAACGACGGAACCAGCAATGTCAGGTAACGAAGAATTCCCGATGCCCCAATGCCAGTGATGCTGTGATAGCTTTCCTGCTTTGCCGTAAAGTCTACAGGAGGATAAAACTGCCAATCTTTGGCAGTGCCGAATTTGAGCAAATAGATGAGCGCCAAGCCAAACCCAATCAGTTTGACCACCAACTGCAAGGCATTTACCCGCGCTGTGCCAAACAAACCTCCCGAAGCGAAATAAATCGTTGCGACGATTGCGCCGATCAAACAGCCAATAGGCTTGCTCAAACCCACTGTGACGTTTAGCACCCAGGCAATGGCGATCAATTGTCCGGCCAGAATTGCCAGGGAGCCGACCCACAATAACAATGCCACCAACCCGCGAACACGACGGTCATACCGGAACTCAAGATAGTCACCGACGGTGAACAGATTGTTGTCACGCGCAATTCGCCAAATCTTCGGCCCGACGGTATACGCTAGAATCAAAGAGCCAATGCCTGCCGACCCTACCCACCACCATGCTGATAATCCGTCCCTATAGCCCAAACCTGCCGCGCCAACAGTCGAACCCGCCCCTATGTTTGCTGCCAATAACGTCGAAAAAACCAAACCAGTGCTCAAGCCTCTGCCAGCGACGAAAAAATCGCTGGAAGCTCCGATACGCCGGGACCAAAACAGGCCCAAGGCAATCATCAAGACCGAATAACCGATAAGAATAAGCAGGTAAGTCATGTCTGAACCGTAAAGTTGTGCGGTTGATAAATGAGTGTGGCGCGGCGCGGTTGTATCCCACAGGACTAAATCCAGCAAGGTTTAGCCGGTAATAAAGCAGCAGCATCAAGCAGCGATCAAGCAAGTCATTGGCATAGCAAGCTCCGGCTCCGGGTTGCCGCTGACGGGCTGCTTCGTACGCACAACCAGCAACTTGCGCTGCTGTGAGTGCCGTTCCAACTCCGGCAGCAAACGTTCAAAATCGCTCAGTTCCATCCCCGTCAAGGTCAGGAACTGTTTCGGCTTTCGAGCTAATTTCGTGTAGAGAGATATCGGCTTGACTCCTTCGAGCGCAAACTAAACTTTCAACTCTTATCGCGCAACAGGTTTAGAGAACTTTCCTTTACTCTTCAGTGATCGTTGGCGATTAAAAATCTAGAGGTGAAAAAAAAGGTGTGGTAGCATTTATCCGTCTGATGAGGGGCCCGCTATTGCTTTTCCTGCCCTAAAAATATCAACCCTAATAAATCAGGTTCGGAAGGTTTATACGCAGGTCAAATTCGAAGAAGGCATAGCGAATAGTCTATTCATTCCGAATAAGATTTTAGATTCCTACTTTCAATGAAGAAACGAGCTATGCGAAGTGTCAAGTTAGCCTTTCTGGTATTGTGTTTTTTGGCGTTCTTCATCGGTATTCTCAAGTTTCAGCCCTTAACTACGGTCAATGGACAGAGCAATGCGCTTTCCGCACCGACCGGTGTTTCAGCATCTGATGGCTCCTACTCGAACAAGGTCGGCATTATTTGGGACCCTATTCGAAATGCAACCTCTTATCAAGTTTTCCGCAACACGGTGAACAACGCGGCTACAGCCGCGAATTTAGGCTCAACGGCTGACAGGACGTTTTTTGATACTAGCGCGGCCACCAGCCAGAATTATTATTATTGGGTTCGTGCAAAAAACGAGGCTGGAACCAGCGCCCTTAGCGTCTCTGATCCAGGTTTCCGGGCTGCTGGTACAACAGTCCCATTGAGTCCCCCTTCCGGCCCGCCGGGGAATCCAGTAACCGCAGCCAAAGCAACGCTGGGCAAGGTGCTGTTCTGGGATGAACAGCTCTCTTCAACTCGCACCGTAGCTTGCGGCACTTGTCACCACGCATCCAATGGTGGCTCCGATCCAAGGTCAATTCGCACTGACTCTCTTTCCACAAACCCGGGCGCGGATGGTGTGTACGGAAATGCCGACGATGTTCAGGGTTCTGCGGGCGTCCCGCTTACCCTTGCGGATGGTAGTTATCAATGGTCTGCAGCTTTTGGGCTCAGGGAGCAAGTCACTCCTCGCCGAAGTCTGTCGCACGTGGATTCGGGCTATCCGACTGCATTATTTTGGGATGGGCGCGCCCTCGGCTTCCTGAAAGACCCTGGTACCGGAGCTATCGTGCTTGGCCCAAATGCCGCACTTGAAAGTCAGGCACTCTTTCCACTTTTGAACAGCGCTGAGATGGGACACGGCGGATGTAGCTGGAATGATGTGGTCGTGCGCGTCTCGACGTCTAAACCGCTGGCACTTTCGCCATCTATTCCCGTGGCGCTCGCCAATTGGATTGGCGAGCGCAATTATTTCGAACTGTTTTCCGAAGCTTTCGGCTCGCCGGAAGTAACACCCGTACGGATCGCTATGGCGCTGGCTACGTACCAGCGATCACTCTATTCAGACCGGACGCCTTTTGACGTCGGAGATCTGACTCCGACGGAAGCGCGTGGGCAGCAAATATTCACCCAGGCCAGATGCGACCGATGTCATATCCCTCCCTTTTTTTCGGATGACTTGTTTCAAAATACAGGAGTTCGTCCATCGTCTGAAGATACTGGTTTTTTCGTTGTTACACAGAACCAGGTTGATTTGGGTAAATTCCGCACACCTAGCTTGCGTAATGTCGAGTTGCGGGCACCGTACATGCACAATGGGCGCTTTAAGACACTTGAAGCGGTGGTCGATTTTTACGATCGGGGCGGCGATTTTCCCGGCCCAAATACTGATCGTAGTCGGATACGGCCCTTAAATCTGTCCACTCAGCAAAAGTCGGATCTGATCGCCTTTATGAGGCGACCGCTTACGGATCCGCGTGTGGCGGCTGAAACTGCGCCATTCGATCGGCCTATGCTTTACAGCGAGTCCGCACGCATTCCACAAATTACGGGCACTGGAAAAGCTGGCGCTGGCGGACATATTCCCCAAGTCGTTGCTGTCGAGCCTCCAATACTTGGAAACTCTCGATTCTCAGTTGCTGTTTACGGTGCGCTTGGTGGCGCGCAGGCGACCTTGGTAATAGACAGGCAAGATCCGGGCACAGGTTCAAACATTCCAGCCAATGCGTCGTTGGCACGGATTGTTAAAACACTGGGAGGGACCGGCGCAGGGAACGGCTATACATCTGCCAGCCTAGCGATTCCCAGCGATCCGGTGTTGGTCGGTGCAACATTTTGGGGCCGCTGGTATGTCAATGACGCGAGTGCGGCGGGCGGCGTGTCTGTTACACCGGCGTTTCGAATGACAGTCTTTAGAGACGCTGCCGAAGCTCCTCCAACATTGGCAAGTGTGTCCGCTGCCAGCTTCGCAATGGGTTCCGTTTCAGCGGAATCAATTGTCACCGGATTCGGGGAGAACCTTTCTCCGATAACTGCCGTCGCGGATTCCCTGCCATTACCAGAGACGCTGGGCGGCATCTCTGTCGTGGTCAGAGATGCTCAGGGAATTGTGCGCCCAGCGCCACTTTTCTTCGTGTCACCAACGCAGATCAATTACCTGATTCCAGCAGGAACGGCGACCGGAGAAGCTGCCGTGTTCGTTAGACAAGGTAGTAGCAATGCTGCCGGAGGCCTTTTGCAAATCACGACGATTTCGCCAGGATTATTCACTGTGGATGTTAGTGGAAAAGGCCTTCCAGCAGCAGTAGTTTTGCGCATTACAGGCGACGGCTCGCAGAGCTTTGAACCAATCTCTAAGTTCAATACCACTAC
>CAZXHW010000432.1:0-7029 GCA_964639915.1 uncultured Heliomicrobium sp. | reverse complement strand
GTGAAAGTTATTTTGCCGGAGACCCGTTTGCGCAGCTTCGCGCGACAGAAGCGCTCAAAAAAGATTTGATCGTGCTGTTGCCCTTGACGGTTTTGTTGATCGTCGTGCTGCTCTGGCTGTGCTTCCGATCTGTTATCGCTGTTCTGCTGCCGCTTTCAACAATTGGCATTGGACTCGTTTGGTTGATGGGGTTGATGGCGTATTTCGGCACACATTTCACGATTCTGGTGTTGATGTTGCCGACCGTGATGCTGGCCATCGGCTGTTCATACCTGATTCACGTAATGAACCAAATTGGGTTGTCGAATGTCGCGGCGGAACAACGCTCAAACTATTCCCCGCAATCCGCAATTGAAGAGGCGATGAGCTTCATCAACCTGCCGGTTCTGGTTTCGGCGTTGACAGTCATTGCCGGGTTTTTGTCACTGACATTTACGGAGATCACCGCGATTCGTTCGACGGCAATTTATTCCGCGATCGGGGCGATGGTGACGATGGGGTTATCGCTGACTTTCATCCCCGCAGTTTTGATGGTTCTGCCGCCGCAGAAAATGGCTTTCCGGTGTGGTTTGCAGGGAAAAATGGTCAAGTTTCTGGAAGACACCGGGCGGTGGGCAACTTCGCATCAGAAGCTGTTGTTTGTCGTGACGATTCTGATTGTGGTGGGCAGCCTGATTGGAATGCATCGGATCAGAGTTGATATAGATTTTTTCCATTTCACAAAGCCCGGAACCGAAACCACTGTAGGATTTGCCGAAGTCAATCGGCGGCTGTCGGGCGCTGTGACGTTTGATCTTATCGTCGAAGGCAAGGAAAGCGGTGCGATTGAAAAGCCAGAAGTGCTGGAACGTATTTCGCAGCTTCAGGCCTTTGCCGAACAGCAACGGGATCCAAGCGGCCAGGGAATTGATCGGTCGCTGTCTGTTGCCGACATCGTCAAACATCTGAACCGCGCTTTTAACGGCAACGACCCCCAGCAATACAACATCCCATCCGATGAAAAGGTGGTTTCCGATTTGTTTGCTGACCGGGATCAGATGAAAGGATTTTTGACCGAAGATGGCCGCGTCGCGCGCGTGCTGATTCGTTCTACACTTTCCGGCTCACAAGCCATGGCTGGAGTCGTCCGGCAGGTTGAACAAAAAGGCAAAGAGCTATTGCCGGGATTCCGTGTGTACGCTACTGGCACCTTTGTTTTGCTCAATCGAACTTCGGACGAAATTGGGGGAGAGCAAATCCTGAGCATAGGAATTGCCCTGGTGACTATTTATTTGATGCTGGCGATTCTGTTTCGATCCTTGCGCGTCGGGCTGACAGCATTGGTTCCGAATCTGGTTCCGATCGTTTTCTTTTTCGGCTTTATGGGTTGGCGAGGAATCAAGCTGAATCTGACGACCAGCCTGGTTGCGAGCATTGTATTGGGGCTGGCCGTTGATAATGCCGTGCAGTTCATTGTCCGGTTCCGCCGCGTGCAAAAAGAAAATGCGCCTTTGCGAGATGCAATCATCGAAAGCATGCGGCTTTCGGGACGCCCGATTATTTACGCAAACATTGCGCTGGCGGCGACATTTGCCGTGTTCGCCATTTCAAACTTTCAGCCGATCAGTGATTTTGGACTGCTGTCGGCGGTGACCATTTTTGGATGTCTGGTGGAAGATTTGGTCTTGCTGCCGTCGCGCCTGACTTCGCCCATCTTTCGCGCGAAGTAGCTAATTCGGAAAGGTTGTAACTTCCCAGGCTTCACGATCTCTGAGCAGAGTGGAAAGCAGCATTGTGTGCAGCCCGTGGCCTGAGCGAGAAGCTCTGACGTGACCCAAAATCGGCATTCCCGCTAGGGCCAGATCGCCAATGATGTCCAGGATTTTGTGGCGAACGAATTCGTCGGCAAACCGTAAAGGCTCCGGATTCAGGAAGCCGTCACTGGTCAGCGCGATGGCGTTTTCCAGCGAACCTCCACGCGCCAGCCCGTTTTGTTTCAGCAACTCAATTTCTTCAACAAAGCCAAACGTTCGGGCAGGAGCGATCTCCCGGCTGTAATCGTCAGCACGAAAACTGATTTCGTGTTGCTGAATGCCAATCATCGGATGGTTGAAATCAATCTCGCAGGTGATTTCAAAATGATCGGCAGGTTCGATGCTCATTTTGCGGTTCTTTTCGCTGACCTCGATTCGCTTCAGCACTTTCAGGTAGGGACGCTGCGCGGGTAATTCAACAATGCCCGCCTGTCGAATCAAGTCTACCCATTGCCGGCTGCTGCCGTCCAGGATGGGAATTTCCAGCGAATCCACTTCAATAATGGCATTGTCCACGCCGCAGCCATAAAGCGCCGACAGTAAGTGCTCAACCGTAGAGAGCATCACCCCGGATTTCATCAGTGTCGTGGCGTAGCTGACGTGAGAAACGTATTGAGGCGCGGCTGGAATTTCGAAATCGTTAAGGTCCGTGCGACGGAAAAGATAGCTGGTGTAAGCCGGGGCTGGTTTTACTGTAACTGTGACGGGCGAGGCTGAGTGTAAGCCCACACCACTTGCGCCGAAGCTTTTTCCAATCGTCGTTTGCTGGTTCAACCTGATTCCTCACCTGATCTTGATTGAGATTGAGCTTTTAGATTTAGCAATCAGTAAGCCAAAACCGCAGGGATTGAAAATTATCTGTAAGTGCTTCAGATGCAATTGCGCATAAAAACTGACCACTGGAATTGCGAGCTCTGGCTGTTGCTGGGCGGCAACGGCGATTGTGCATTGTGTGGAGTGCAAGCGAAGTGATGAAGCGGGAAATAGAAAAGCCGCGAAGATCAACTTCGCGGCTTTTCGCCGATGAACTTATCAGCCCGAAACTGCTTATTCGGGTGGCGGTGTCATTGGACGACGGGTTTTCTTGCGGTTGCGCTTGCGAGCGAGTGCGGATTTCAAGCGGGCTTTTTCGCCCGGTGGTACGTAGAAGGCATGACGCTTCACTTCACGAATGATGTCTTCTTGCTGCACTTTGCGTTTGAAGCGGCGGAGTGCGCTTTCCAGCGTCTCGTTATCGCCGAGTTTCACTTCTGCCAATTTGTTTCACCTGCCTTTCGATTATGGCAATTCTGGAATTGACCTTGGCAACAGCAATCATCAGTGAAGGTTCAGGGCTGCCAAAGGAAGCGCGGAGCATACGCGGTGGACAGTGCATCGTCAAGCGGCGCGAATTCGTTGGCGAATGTTGGGCGCTTATCCGATTTTCTTTAAGCCGAGTTCTTCCTGAATTTCGCGAAGTTTTGAAATGACAAAGGCGCAGTGATCATCAAAACTCAGCCCAAGCTCTTCAGCGCCTTTCCACAAATCGTCGCGGTTCACGGTACGGGCAAAGGCTTTGTCTTTCATTCGCTTTTTGACAGAGGAAGGTTCCAGCGTATCGAAGCTTTTGTCAGGCCTGACCAGTGCGCATGCGGTCAGAAATCCGCAAAGTTCGTCCGTGGCAATTAGCTCGTGTTCCATCAGGCTTTCACGCGTGATTCCCGTGTAATCGGCGTGCGAAAGAATCGCTCGGATGATGTCTTCCGGGTAGCCTTGCTGGCGCAAAACTTCCGAACCGAGTTGTGGATGCCGCTCGTCAGGATAACGTTCGTAGTCAAAGTCGTGAAGCATGCCGACGGCGCCCCATTTGGCCTCGTCTTCTCCGTATTTTTGCGCGTAAGACCGCATGGCGTATTCGACTGCGCGAGCGTGTTTGCGAAGGCTTTCGCCCAGCGTCCATTCGCAGAGCAACTGCCACGCTTCTTCGCGGGAAGGCAGAGTTTCAGCCATTGATTTGTTCTCCTATCAAATTGAAGTCAATGGCTTTGTAGCTTCGTTTCTCGGCCAAGGCAAGTGTGGTAGAGTTCAATCGAAAGGCCGCGGGCCTTCAATTAACAAAGAAAATGAAAAGGCCAACAAACCAGCTTTCGACTCTCTAGATTGAGACGAAAGCTGACTGCTGGCCGTCAATGAGCAGCGTTCCCATCCAATCGGCCTCAGCGACAAGACCGATTGGCATCAAAGAACAATCGAATCCAGCGCGGAAGCAGATTCGATGATAATGAAACGCTACTCAAACTTGAAAATCTAAACTGCGCGATGCTGAATCGAGTGCGGATAAGGTTTAGCCTTTACGGCGACGGCCTTTTAGTTCATCTCTGGTAAGTGTGCCGTCGTTGTTTTTGTCGAGCTTGCCGAAAGTATCAGGATCGCCTGTCCATTCGCCGCGTGTGATTTTCCTGTCTTTGTCAGCATCCATTCGCTGTAAGCGTTGCTTTCCGAACTGGCGGCGACCGTTCGTTGCCTCTTCGCGGCTGATGACACCATCGTTGTTTCGGTCGGCTTTTTGAAAACCGCGGTCGCGTCCTTTCCATTCGTCACGCGTGATCTGGCCATCTTGATTGGTGTCCATCTTTTTCAGTTTGCCCCCGTGACGACGACTCTTGCGCTGGTTTTGCGGACCCGTTGGGTCTTGGGTAAAACCGACCGTTGAAAGAACCATTGCCATCAGGCAGATGGCAACTATTGAAAAACGCTTCGTCATATTTTCCTCCCTGTGTTGAAGCATCCTGCTCGGATTTGTTGGCGCTAGCGGATTGGATTGCGCCTTTTCTCGCTCTTAGAGGAATCCGGGTTTACGAAAGTCGAAAATCTTTTTGGAGATTTACCGCCCGCAATATTGGGCAAGGATTTTGGGACCTATGAGTAGTACAACGGAAACCAAACAAGCTTTGCAGGAATTTTCCTATGTGATGAAGCACGATTGGGATGATCGTGCGCGGCAGGACGCCAAATGGTTTATCAACACCTTGCGATTTCAACAATCCGAAGAAGAGTTTGACCAGACCGGCGCATTCGAAGTGAATCGCCTGGTGCTGGCTGATTTACCGCTATTGACCGGGAATCGCGATCCCAAGAGTTTGCGCGTGCTGGAAATAGGTTGCGGAGCCGGAAGGATGACCAAACATCTGGCAGCGGTGTTTGGCGAAGTGGTCGGCGTTGATGTTTCAGGTGAGATGATTGTTCAGGCGCAACAGCGATTGGCAGGAACGGGCAACGCGAAATTTTACGAAACAAACGGCGTGGATTTTTCTGTTCTGCCGGACCTGCAGTTTGATTTGATTCTGTCGGCGTATGTGTTTCAGCACGTCCCCAGCGCGGAAGTCATTCAATCGAACCTGGAAGATGGCTGGCGTGTGCTGATACCCGGAGGCGTTTTCAGATTTCAGACCAATGCCATTACCGCGTTTGATTTTGAAGGCTTGGAAAAAGATACCTGGACAGGCGCGGATTTTCCGGAATCCGCCTTACGCCGATTTGCCGCTGAAAAAGATGCGCAATTGATTGCAATTATTGGAGCGGGTTCCCAATATTGCTGGACGACGCTGCGCAAACGCTTGCGGGCGGCTCATTTGCCAGCCAGCAAAGTTCAATATACGACCGCTGCTCCGGAGGTCGTGACTTTTGGTCGTGCTGACGATTTCAGTATCAAAGAAATTCCAGCCAAGGGGCCTCACGCGCATCTTGGGTTGATCATATCGGGTTTGAATGGAGAAGAAGTGGATGCCAACAGCCTGTTTGTCGAAATCAACGGTCAGCGCATGCTGCCGCAATACGTTGGGCCAGCCGGACAAGCAGGGTTTGACAACCCCTCCCTGAAATTGACGCAGATCAACCAACAATTGCCCGCCGGGTTGCGGGAAGGCAAAGCTGAAATTCGAGCTGTTTTTGCCAACGGGGAAATGACACCGCCTGTTTTGGTTCAACTTTATGATCCGCCGCCAATTGTCCCGAAAATCGTCAACGTCAGAAACGAACACGATGAAGAGGCCGCCAGTCTGACGCGTGGCCACAATCTGGAAATCTGGCTGTACGTCGAAGGATTGGATTTAACCGCCGACCCAGGAAA
This sequence comes from uncultured Heliomicrobium sp., assembly GCA_964639915.1. Classification (GTDB taxonomy): domain Bacteria; phylum Acidobacteriota; class Blastocatellia; order RBC074; family RBC074; genus RBC074. Next base: position 1,128 of record CAZXHW010000432.1, on the reverse strand, counting down.
CACACGCGTCAAAATTGGAGAGCGCATTGTGAAACCCAGCCACATTGGGTTTTACCCGGCGAACGCCACGTATCTGGTCAAAGCTCCGCTCACGTCAAAAGTGGAACCGGGCGCGCAAGAGTTGAAACTGTATTTCGGCAACCTGGAATCGCCAGGCTGGCAGATTGTGATTCAATAGCCTGATATGCAAATTGTTGACGTTTCTGTTTTTCGGCGAGATTTTCAGCTTCGCAACCCATCCGTTGTTGCTTATGAAGCTGTCGAAGTCGCGCCAAATGTTATCGTTCGCGTAGAGCTTAAAAACGGCTTTGTCGGTTGGGGAAACGCTGCTCCAGATGAACATGTGACTGGAGAAAATGCAGATGGTGTCGAACGAACGCTGAATGAGGTTCTGAAACCTTTTCTGTTGGGCCAGTTTGCTGGGCAGATTGAAGCGATCTGGCCGAAGCTTTGTCAGCTTGCTCCGAATCAACCGACGGCTGTTGCCGCTGTGGACATTGCGCTTTACGACCTGCTGGGGAAAACGGCTGGTTTGCCACTTTGCCAGTTGCTGGGCGCTGCCAAGAGCAAAATCGAAACGACTGTGACGCTGAGTATTGAAGACCTGCAAACGACACTTGCGCGCGCCAAAGACTTTCAAGCGCAAGGCTTCCGCGCGTTGAAGATCAAGTGCGGCTTGAATCCAAAAGATGACATTGAGCGAGTCCGCCAAGTTCGGAAAGTTGTCGGCAGCCAAATGCGACTGACGCTCGATGCCAATCAGGGATATTCCATTGCCGAGGCTTTACAAATGCTGGAAGCCGTCGAAGATTGCCAAATTGAATTTGTTGAACAGCCCGTTGTGGCGACAGATCTGGAAGCGTTGCAGGAAGTTTGCCAGCGCTCCCCGATTCCTGTGATGGCGGATGAATCTGTTTTGAGCGCAGCCGATGTCCTGAAAACTCCGGCTCCGTTGGTCAACTTGAAGCTGATGAAAGCCGGAGGCATCACGGGCGCGCTAAAAGCCAATGCCGTCGCCGTAGCGCGTGGTATTCGCGGGATGGTTGGGTGCATGGTTGAATCGCGGATTTCTATGGGGGCGGCGGCGCATTTTGCGCTTGCCCGTCGCGACTACATCTGAAACGATTA
>CAZXHW010000431.1:0-7031 GCA_964639915.1 uncultured Heliomicrobium sp. | reverse complement strand
AAAATGTTCGCTGCGTCAAGGCTGCCTTCGGCGGAACCAGCGCCGATCAATGTATGAATCTCGTCAATGAAAACCACGTACTGAGGGTTTTCCATCAGTTCGCGCATGATGGTTTTCATGCGCTCTTCAAACTGGCCGCGGTATTTTGTTCCGGCAACGACCAGGCTCAAGTCCAATGCCAGAATCCGTTTATCTACAAGGAACGAAGGAATTTCGCAGTTGACGATTCGCTGCGCCAGCCCTTCGACAATGGCGGTTTTGCCCACGCCGGGTTCGCCAATCAGCGCCGGATTGTTTTTGGTGCGGCGGCACAGGATTTCGATAACGCGGTCAATTTCTTCTTCACGCCCGACCAATGGATCAAGCTTTCCTTCGACAGCATCGGCAGTCAGGTCGCGGCAAAACTCGAACAGGTGCGGCGTGTCTTTGCGCGAATGGGTGTTGCGTTCCATGTTTGCCTGCCGCATCAAATCCTGCCGGATGTCAGATAACCGCAGGCCGCGTTCATACAAAATCTCCGCCGCCAGGGAATTTTCTTCGCGAAGCAGCCCCAGCAGCAAATGCTCTGTGCCGATGTGGCGATTGCCCAATCGTTCGGATTCTTCCGCCGCATAAGCCAGCACGTGTTTGGCTTCGACGGACAGTGGCAGGTCAATGTTGTTCGGGATACGGTCGCGCAGAACCGTGCGGCCTTCGATTTCGCGACGAATGGATTCAACGGTCGCGTGCGAACGGTGGAAAAATCGGTAGGTCAGATTTTTGTCTTCGCGGATAAGACCTAGCAGCACATGTTCGGCTTCAATCTGCGTCGAGCCGAACTGACTGGCTTCATAGCGAGCGAAGAAAACAACGCGGCGGGCTTTTTCTGTATAACGTTCGAACATGGTTAAATGTTGGATTTTTGATTTTGAATTGTGAATTTCAGAGCGGCGACGAACCGCAGAACCCAAAATCTATAATTCAAAACTCAAAATTCGTTCAGTTTGCCGTTTTCCAATCGCAGTACCCGGTCGCAAATCGCCGCCAATCGTTGGTTGTGGGTTACGATGATCGCAGTCAACTGCGCTTCGATTTGCAATTGCCTGATAAGAGAATGAATCGTTTCGCCTGTGACTTCGTCCAGGTTGCCGGTTGGTTCGTCGGCCAATAACAACACCGGTTTTGCCACCAAGGCCCGCGCCAAAGCCACTCTTTGTCTTTCGCCTCCTGACAATTCTCCGGGGCGATGATCTGCTCGTGCCGAAAGGCCGACGCGATCCAAAAGCTCGCCCGCCCGAATTGTCGCTTCACGTTTCGCGATGCCGTTGATCAACAATGGCATCATCACGTTTTCAACCGCACTGAATTCAGGAAGCAAATGATGAAACTGAAAGACGAAACCGATCTGGCGGTTACGAAAGCGAGCCAAGTCTAGCTCAGAATTTTTTGCCAGGTCAAATTCGCCTATCTGGACGCTGCCCGAAGTGACACGATCTAATCCGCCAAGCAAATGCAGCAAGGTGGATTTGCCCGCGCCCGATGCTCCAATTACGGCAATCATTTCTCCGCGAACGACTTCCAGATTTAAATCCTGAAAAACAATAACGTCTTCGACGCGGCCAGAATAGATTTTCGTCAGATTGTTGACCCGCAAATAGGCTTCTTGTTGATTCGCTTTGTGGTTCATTAAGGTGTTGAACTCTTTGTTCCTGCAAGCAGCGAAACCAGAAACGGCAGATTTCCGAATGGCGAGCGTGATTCGACCAGCAACCCATGATCGCCAATCGAAGTCGCGCTGGCCGACAACGCCAATTGATCCAGCATAGGAGCCTGAGCAGGAATGACTGCCGTTCCCGCTAGCTTGGCCAAGCCAGTCATCATTTCACCGCTTTCTTCTTTGACAGAAGAGTAACTGAGCGACGGAGCATTCGCAGCGACTTTGGCGGCAGCGGAAAACTGAGGCGCGGTTTTCAGGCTTTGTCCAGCGCGATTCGCTTCGATCAAGCGCAGCAACTGATCACGTTGGCCAAGCGCCAGGAAATTTCCGACAAATACAGCCGACCCGCGCGAAGGCTCGCTGGAATTCAGAAGCTCAAAGCCATTGAAATTTTCCCGGCTGATGGTGGCAATTTGTTTGTTTTGAAATTGCGTCAAAATATTTTCGGACAATTGCGCCAACGGCGCGCGGTTGCGCGTCGCAATCAGCCAAACCCGGTCAATAGGTTCTTTCGTCAAATTGAAACTGGCGATTTCGTCCCCGATGGCAGTGTTGGGCAGGTCTGCTGCTTTTGCGCCGAACGCCGCTTCACGCACTCCCAACACGAACTGATGCAGCAAAAAACTTTGCGCGACATCCACCCGCGCCGAGATGGCTTTTTCCAGTTCTTCCAAGGTTTGGCTGGGATTGGTGACTTTATAAATTGTCGCTTCCTGTGCTGCCGCAGGAATTACGGTCAGAGCTTGCGCTTCGGCGGAACTGGTTTTGACGATTTCTTTGAGCTTGTCGGTCAGATCAGGTTTGAACAGCGTGACATACCGATCAACCAATTGCCCATTTTCAAAACTGGCGCTGTACGCCAGTCCGTCACAGGTGCGGGTGGAAAATTCTGTAAACACTTCGCCGACGGCACCAGCGAGCGCCGCTTTGCCCAGGATTCCGTTTGACGCCAGGTAGGTTCCCAGCCGAAGCAAACGTTTGACACCTTCAGCAGTGACAAAGCCAAAGGCTGCGGCGTCCACCCCAATCGCTGGCTGCGCCTGTTGGCGATAAAAGTTATCTGCCATTGAAGCTTGCCGCTTCAATTTGGTGCTGATGCAATCGCGCAGGGAATCAATATTGTTTGCCAAAATCCAGGTGTCTTTGATCTGAATTGAAAGCAATTCTTTTTGCTGGTCCGTTGTGGATTGGTAAATGCTGACTGGCAGGCCAGCTTGCTCCGTCACTGTGAGTTTGGTTGGGCCAAGCAGGCTGTTTGCCAATCCAGGAAGTTGTTTTTCGATTACGGCTCGCAATGCTTTGTCATTGCCTTGCGAGATGATGATTAGGGCGAATCTGGGTTTGATGGCTTCCGCACGCGCTTCCAGACCCGTAACGACAACGGCGATTTGCGCGTCCGTAAAAACTGCGGCTTCCTTGTTGCCGGTCAATCCCGCCAGCCAGCCAAGGTTTTCCGCCTGGCCCAGAAACGCCAGTTTGTTGGAAATTCCGTACGCCGGAGCGAGTTGTTGCCAGCCGCGCGTCGCCGTAATGTCAGCGGCCAGCTTTGGCAGGTTATTGATTTCCAGATATGCAAGAGCGGATTCCGGAACATAGCCCGCAATCTCAACCGGTTCTGGACGTCGGAAGTACAGCCACCCGCTGGTTGCCAGCAGCACCACACCCAGAACCGCGAAACTGATTTTTGTTCTAACGTATTTGGTCATAAGTTTTGGTGAGCCAAGATAGTAACCGGCAAACGCTGATAGGAAAACCGCAAACTGCTATGACGAAGGAAAGGAGTGAAAGCGGAATAGGAAAGTAAGAGGGCGAAATGGGGTGGTAGTTTTTTTGAATTGTTAGCGGAATAGTTTTCGCACTATTGGGCAATGGTTTTTGGCAAAATTCTTCATCCTGAATAAAAGCCGACGGTTTTACCAAAAGGGAGTATGATCGTTGAATGAGTAATCAAACTTTACTGATCATTATCGTTATATTGATTTTACTTGGCGGCGGCTGGGGCTTCTCTCGCCGTAGGCGGTAAATCCAAACCCAAATTCTTTCCCTACATTGTAGGGCTTCGCGCCGTTAAGGACGGGTGGCTATACTGGCACGGCAATTAATAAGACTGCCTCGGGTAACCCCGCTTGCTCCATAAAGGAATAGCACGCGAAATGGCAGGATTACTGGAACGGTTCGACTTGCATGATGTCGCTGTTGGATTTGTTCATTCGCACGCAAAGCAAATAACGAAAATCCGGCGAAAGAGAAAACGGCCCGCTTCCTACGGGAGCCAGCGGTTCCGGATATTTAATGATCAACCGGTCGGATTCGTCCGGCGCGGCTGCGAAGCGATGAAAATAAATGGCTTGGGTATCGAACGAGCTTTTGTCACTTCCCAGGTAATAAATTCCTGTCAGCGTTGGCGACCAGCAACTGGTGCAGGTCGGCAGCAAACCATCCAGCGCGCGCGTCATTTCGCCAGTTATCATGTCTGCCTGCCAAAGCACGGCGTCGTTTTGTTCCCTTTTGAAATAAAGATGCTGGCCGTCTTGCGACAAACTCATTGAAAACCCACCGGTTTTAAGCACTGTCACTGGCTGGCCGCCAGAGGCCGGAAATTTGAAAATTTGTTGCGTCGTTCCGGCGTAAATCCATTGCCCATCCGGCGCGAAAATCGGATGAACGCCATGAAGTCCGGTTGGACGCACTTGCCAGCCGCCAGCAGTTTCCAATTCCGCAACGTAAATTTCGCTTGTCCGCGCATTGTTAAATACGATGTGTCGGCCATCCGGCGCCCAGTGTCCAACTGAAGGATACAACTCGCCTTTGGTCACTTGTGCTTGATTGTGTCCGTCTGCGTCGCTGACCCAAAGCTGTTCCGTTCCGCTGCGGTCGGAGCGAAAACAGATTTTTCCGCCGTCTGGCGAATACTGCGGGGAGGCGTCTTGTGCGGACGACGCGATCACACGCGTCCACTGTTTTTCTTTCAAATCCAATCGCCAAATATTGCGATCCTGTTGCTGCACGGAATACGCCAGCCGTGTGGCTGAACGCGCAACCGATACTTCGATTGGCAGAGCGCTGAAAATTTCAATGCGTTGCGGCTGTTTGTCTCTGCTGTCGCTGGCAATATGAAGCTTCCACAAACGAAACTCGCCGCCTCGGTCAGAAGCGAAGACAATTGCCCCATCGCTGGCCCAATCATGGCTGCTGATCTGTTTGGCGTCGTTGGTCAGGGCGCGCGCTTCGCCACCGAACGCAGAGACTGTGTAAAGCTCCTGGTGCGAACGGTGAATGTGACGCACAAAGGTGATTTGTTTACCGTCCGGCGAAAAGCGCGGATCCAGGTCGCCACCAACCATCTCAGATGGTTTGGTCAGGGCTTTTTTTTCACCCGTCGCCAGATTGATCAAAAACAGGCCATTGGGTTTGCCGGGCGTTTCGGAATGCGAAACCGCCAACCAGCGGCCATCGGGTGACCAATCCAACAAACGATACGGATAGCCGTAATTTGGCGGCGTAAATTGCGTTACCACGCGTTCTGTCCCTGCGGCTCCATTGTTCAGGGAAGTGGTCAGGACTTCAGTCGCAGCCTTGCCGATACGCAAATAGGCCAGAGCCTGCCCATCGGGGGACCAGGCTGGGCTGGTGTAATGGCCCGGTATGGATGCAATCAGCAAAGATGAATCGGAACCTTCGGTTTGCACACGGATTTCGGGTGGCTGGCCTTCTTCCTGTTCAGCCACAAAGGCGAGTTTTTTGCCATCCGGTGACAGGGCAGGTTGCCACTCTTTGCCGGATAACCGTGTCAGCGGGGTGATATGGAAAACAGATTCGGCTGTCGGCAAATTGCCGCGAAATACAAACCAACTCAGCAATCCCAAAGCGATCACAACTGTCAGGGCAATGACCACCCATTTGCCAACCGAATGGGTTGTAGATTGGGGCTGGACGGAACCGGACATTTCGTTGGGTTCAACAGCGACGAAGGGGATGTTGAGCGAAAAGTCAGCTTGCTCCGCTGTTGCCTGAAGAGGTTTAGGTTCTTCCAAAGCGACCGGGCCGATCATGCGGTACCCGCGACCCGGGAAAGTTTCTATGAATGCCGCTGACCCGCGTTCCACTGCCAGCGCCCGGCGAACCATGGCAATGTTCTGGGTTAGGTTGGCTTCTTCGACCACGCGATCAGGCCAGATGGTTTTCAGTAGTTCTTCTTTTGGGACGACTTGTCCGGCATTTTCTGTCAGTACCAGCAGCGTTTCCACCGCCTTGCGCGTCATGGTTACCGGCTGACCGTCCCGCAATAACACCTTGGCAGTAGCGTCCAGACAGAAAGAATCGAATTTATAAATCCGGTGCGTACTCAATGACTTACCTGCAATTTTAGATTTCTTTTGGAAAGATTTCAGGCACGGCTCATTGCCCTGAATGAATCTCTAACATATTAAGCTCGCTACCCTAACCCGACAAGACTGTTGCAGCGTCCTCAGCCAAGGATACAAAATTAGTTTGCTGGAAAACGTTCTAAACTTTTCTACCTGCATTACTTTGATCGGATTCGGCGTGTGCTGGCATGCCTCTAATTGATTTGCATAGATTGAGCCATTTTCCGGAGAGTTATGACAGAACGTCGTGAGTTTCTGAAATCAAGCTTGGCGAGCGTCTTGGTGTGGCCGGAGTTGGCCTCAATCACGCTGGCACAGCGCCCATCGCAAGATGTCTGGGCACAAGTGCCGCAAATTTTGCGTCGCATCAAACCGCCTGTTTTCCCCAAGCGAGATTTTGATATCAGCAGGTTTGGCGCGATTGAGGGAGGCCAGGCCGATTGCACCGACGCGTTTCGCAAAGCTGTCGCTGCCTGCACTAAAGCTGGCGGCGGACGAGTGGTTGTTCCTCCGGGAACGTGGTTAAGCGGCGCAATTCATCTGAAAAGTAACGTTAATCTGCACGTTTCCGCCGGGGCGACGATCAAATTTAGCCGCGACACCAAGGCTTATTTGCCGCTGGTTTTCACTCGCTGGGAAGGCGTCGAGTTGATGAATTACTCGCCGTTCATTTACGCCTTTGAGCAGCGAAACATCGCCATCACGGGCACTGGCACGCTGGACGGGCAAGCCGATTGCCAGCATTGGTGGCCGTGGAAAGGACGCACAAATTGCGGTTGGAAATCAGGCGAACCGCGCCAGGACAAAGCCCGCGATCAATTGATTGAAATGGCAGAGAAAAACGTCCCGGTTAGTGAGCGTAAATTCGGCGAAGGTTCGTTTCTGCGTCCGAACTTCATTCAACCTATCGCTGCCAGAACGTGCTGATCGACGGCGTACAGATTATCAATTCGCCGATGTGGGAAATT
>CAZXHW010000430.1:0-7036 GCA_964639915.1 uncultured Heliomicrobium sp. | reverse complement strand
CGGAATCTGGGCGGTGTTATTAAAAGCGGAAGGAGTTTTCATCGGCGATTGCGGCCTGGTTATCCAGGAAGTTGACGGCATAGAAGAAATGGAAGTCGGCTACCACTTCAACAAAAGATTTTGGGGACAAGGATTTGCCGCCGAAGCGGCTAGTGGCTGCATGGATTATGCTTTCAACCAGCTTCACCGCCGTCGAATTATTTCGATGATTCGCCCGGAGAATTTGTCATCCCGCCGCGTTGCCGAACGCAATGGCTTGAAAATTGAAAAGGAACTTTTTTGGCGAGGCTACCAACACATCGTTTACGCATTTGAACCAGACTAGCTCAGTCATTCAAACATTCCCGGCGCAGTTTGTTGCAGTTCGTTGCTGGCGTGCCATTCCACCCATTTGACTCGGCCAGCTTTGATCGCGTCGCGCACCATTCGTTCTCGACGCGTCAGCATGGACATGCCGGTTTTGACTTCGACAAAGACAATGCTGAGCTGGTCGTCTTCGTCATCACTCATACCGTCAAAAACTACAAAATCCACGGGGCTGCCGATGAAGCGCGCGTCTTTCGGGTTGTAGTTAAAGTTGGGCAGGTAAGGAACCAGATGCTCGACAATCTTTCCTGTTGTGACGGCTTGGCTGCGTTGAATGGCATCCTGTCGAATATTTTTTTCGTGATCCAGCATCCATTCTGACAATTTGTTTCTGGCTTCGCGCAAAGCCAGTTCGCGTTGTTCTTTGCGCACGGCCTCAAGCTCCTCTTCGCACCACTCCTTGAACAGCTTATGGGCTTCAACTAAAGAGTCTCGCTGGGCTTCAGCTAAAATCGTATCTGTCTCACGGTCGCGCCATTCTTCCACGCGAGCCCGAATTCGTTCCTGCATTTCAAATTCGGCAGCGCCTTTCCACTGGTTGAATTCGCGCTGAACCAACACAGGGATTCGCGCTTTCATCCAGGCGTAGCGGTAAATCAAGGCGATGATCACAATCATCGCCGCCAGCAAAAGCAGCAAGACAAAAAGAAATTGATCCATAAGCCTTTTACCGCCATTCCAGGTTCATCTTCATCCCGTATTTGGGACGCAAAGTCACAATAGGTTGCTTTTCAACGCGGTGGCCATTGCTAAGCCGCATGCGCCATTTTTGAGCCAGCGTTGCCATTACCAGAACGCCTTCCATCCACGCAAAACTTTCCCCAATGCATAAACGCGGACCTCCACCAAAAGGAAAGTAGCTAAACTTCGGCCTGGCTTCACGAGCTTCGGGCGTCCAGCGTTCGGGCTCAAAGCGATCAGGGTTAGGAAAGTATTTTGGATTGTGGTGCATCACATGCTGGCTCATCAAAATGATGGATCGAGTCGGCACGTGATAGCTGTTGAATTTGTAATCGTTCAACGCGCGGCGGCCAATTAACCAGGCTGGCGGATACATTCGCATGGCTTCGGCAAAAACCATTTCCGTGTATTTCAGGCGTGGATAATCTTCCGCTGTTGCCATTTTGCCGCCAAGCACTTCATCAATCGCAGCGTGAAGCTTCTTCTCAACCTCAGGATTTTGCGAAAGTAGATACCAGGTCCACGTCAACGCGTTTGCAGTTGTTTCGTGCCCGGCCAGAAAGATCGTCATGGCTTCGTCGCGAAGCTGCTCGTCCGTCATCCCAGTGCCATCCCCTTCCGTGTCGCGTGCCTGAATCAACATCGAAAGCAGATCTCCACGATCTTCTCCACTTTCGCGCCGTTCCCGGATAATTCGATAAACGGTTTCATCCAACCGCTGACGTGCAGCTTTGAAGCGTTTCATTGCTGGAATCGGCAACTTCTCTAAAATGCCAAAAAACGGCAAAGTCAGATAGTTGAACATCTCCATGGCATCGCTTAAGGCATCGCCGATTTCGTCGGCTTCGGTTTCCACATCGGCATCAAAAAGCGTTTTTCCGGCAATTGCCAGCGTCAAACGCATCATATCTCGCGCAATGTCACGCTCTTCGCCAGGTTGCCAGGAACTACTCAGCCGTTCGGCGTATTCGATCATTGTCGAAGCGTAGCCAAAAATCCGCTGACGATGAAACGCCGGTTGCGCCATGCGCCGCTGTCGCAAATGAAACTCGCCTTCGCTGGTCAACAAGCCTTCGCCAAGCAAACGCTTTGCTCGCTGCAAACCTTCGCCCTTCATGAATTGTTTGTTGTGAGTGATCAACACGTCGCGAATCAGATCAGGATCGTTGATCAAAAAAACCGGCTGCGGACCAAGCTTGAAATAAACAATGTCTCCATATTCTTCGGCGATTCGGGAAAGGAACTTGATCGGATTGCGCCTGAGTCTGATTAAATTGAGGCCGGGAATTGGTGATTTGGGCCCCGGCGGAAGAACCCCGGTTGCAACTGCTGACATAACTACACTTCTCCTTCTCTGCCTGTTACGTTTATTGCTTCAGCTTAAACGATCGCTGAAATCCTGCCTTGGTTTATCACAGCTTCTCGCTGGAAAGCGTCAGTAAACGAAAAGAATTGTTATTCGATTTGGTCTCGAAGGTTGAATACTTCAACTTGAAGCTTGGGAATGACGGATAGGCTCCCAGTGTCGCCCCTAGCGGCAACCGCACGCGAATTGTGCCAATGGCAAAGACCCAGCTTTGCCACACTGCGAAGGTATTGGCGGCGAGCATTAAACAGCTTGTTATTGCCAAAGGCGGAAAGAACCCAACGGCTGCGCCGAAAAACTGAGATGACGATTTCCAATTGCTCAGGACCGATCAATCCTCGCTCGACTTCGGTAGAAAGCGTACGTCGTAAAATTCGCCCTTCCCTGCGCACCATCATCGCAATCACGCAAATAAATCCAATGAAGAGTGGTAGTTCCAGAAACAAATAGCCAAAGTAAAAAAGCCCGACGCTGAAAGAGGCGAGCGCATTCCATAAAGCGTGCAGCAACATCGCCGCGCCATATCCCCACAAAGGAGCCGCATACTTCAACCAGGGATTGTAAGTTTCGCGAGCGATGCCGCAGCCGATGCCCGTCATGCAAGTGAAAAGCACATGGGAAAAAGGCGACAGAATTCCGCGCACAATGAAAGTTCCAATCACTCCCTCGGCGCCACCGTTCTTCAAGCTGTCGCCGTAATAATCAACGTTTTCCATCGTCGCAAACCCCAGCGCGACGACACCAGCATAGACGATCCCATCAAGTACGCTGTCAAAATCGTGCTTGAAGAGTAACGCAATCAGCAAAACTCCCACGCCCTTACTTCCCTCTTCGATCAGTGGCGCAGAAACGACCCCGGTCAAAAAGTCGCCAAAGGTGTGTTTGAAAACTTCGTTGAAAATGCTGGAAATAAAGACTGCGACCACAGCTCCCCAGGCAAAGGCAAACGCCAGGGTCTTCACCGGCTCGGGGTCATAGCGATCTACCCACAAGAACAGACTGAGGTAAATTGCCGCCGGAATGAACGCGATCAATCCGGCCATAATTGAAACAGACACGCCTAAATTCAGGATCGTCAAAGACAAAACGATGATCCCCAATACAGCGCAAAACAATGCCAAGGCTTTAGTTCCCACGGGGGGAGGAATATCACCCGAATCTATGGCGGGATTGTAAAGGCCCATCGTTTTGGCGGCTTCTCGTATGGTCCACTGAACCGTTTGCGCTGAACGCACGCGAGCGGTGTCGTCAAATTGAGGCCTGGTTTCCATATCCTCAGCTTGTTGAACGTTTGGCTGAACTTCATCAATGACAACTTGTAGCCGGGGCCCAAACGACCCAAGTTCAATCACGTCGCCCGTTTTCAGTTTCGAAGTGCGGACGCGTTCGCCGTTAAGGTAAGTTCCATTGGTGCTGTCTTGATCGAGCAAGAAGAACTCGCCATTTTCAGTAGATACGATTGCGTGTCTTGTGGAAACGCCTGGCTCGGCGAACCGCAGGAGGCTTTCATCCCCTCGTCCCAATACAACCCAATTCGCCTTTTGCGGGTCAAGATAAAGCTGTTCGCCGGAATACGTGCTGTTTTGAATAATCAATCGGAGCATAAGCTTCTGGTCGGTGGCCGATAACGCATCTTCAGCAATGTTGCTCGTCAACATCGCGCTACATTTCCGATGCCGTGACATTCTACAAAGCCAAGAAAGTTTTGACCAATAATGCCTTTCAGACGCTGAAAATTGTTGGTTGCAATCTTCATTAAATCGCTTATCATACGCCTGCCCTTCACTTACCCCGTGCCAAATAATTTCAACAACGGCTTTCTGATAAACCCTTTGTCACCCAATTCCGACTCCCAACACCGGCTCGACTTCGGGAAGCTGATTTAGGAGAAAACTATGCGTAAGTTGTTTCTGCTTGCGGCATTGGTGCTGATTTTGCCTCTCACAGTACTGGCGCAGAAGGCACCCAAAGCCGAAATTTTTGGTGGATATTCCTACCTTCACGCGGATGATGATGATGGCGGCCTGGACTTGCATGGCTGGAACGCATCCGCTGCAATCAATTTCACAAAATATGCGGGAATCGTCGCGGACTTCAGTGGTCACTACGACACGGCAACTCTGGCACCGGGAGTCAGAGCCGACCTTAGCGCTTATTTGTTTCTAGTCGGTCCGCGCTTTACCTATCGCGAACATAAAGTTTTGCAGCCCTTTGGTCATGTGCTTCTTGGTGCAGCACGATCTCATACTTCGACCTTTGGCACTTTGGGCAGAGTCAGATTTGACGATTCAGCCTTTGCCATGGCGGTCGGTGGCGGACTGGATGCAAAAGTTCATGATCGTCTGGCAGTTCGACTTTTCCAGGCTGATTACGTGCTGACCCGATTCAACGATGATTCTCAGCACAACTTCCGCCTTTCGACCGGCCTGGTTTTACGACTCGGATCGCAAGATTAAGGTTTTTCTGTCGTTGCAGTGTGTCAGCAGCTAAATCAATTATGCTGCTGACGCGCTTCCCGACTGCCAATTTCGCAGCATCGTTTGTTTACCCACCTAACTCCGTGTCATCCTCTCGCCGAGTTTGCCCTTGTTCCAAATCATTTATGCGCGATACGCTGAAGCACAGAGTTATCAGTTTCCTTCCAGTTGCGACGGTTCTGCTGGCAACATTTTGTCAGTCCGTTGGCGCCCAAACGCAACTGCCTGCTAACCCCAATCAGCCAAATTTGCCCCAACCGCAAACTCCCAAATTGGGATCGTTTCGATTGATTTTGCCCAAACCTGCTCCGCCCAAGATTGAGGGGCTTTACGACTATTCATATCGGATCAGCCTGCCCAGATTTAGCAAAGCGGAAAACAACCTGACAGCCAATATTGGTATGGGATTGGCGGTGACAGCTGAACAGAATCGGCAACAAGCGAAGGCCTTTCAACGCGAAGCCGAAGCGTTGCGCGGGCAAGGAACGGCAAAAGCGCTGCGTGAAGCCGCAAGCAAGTACGAAGACGCGCTCCAACTTTGGCGTTCGGCTGGCGCATTAGGTGAACCGGGCGAAATGGCAGACACAATGAACCAGCTTGCGCTGATTTCGAATTCGCTCGGCGACCGGCAGCAGGCAATCAGTTATTACCATCAATCTTTGCCTATGTGGCGAACCGCTGGCAATCGCACACAGGAAGCAGCGGCGCTCAGCCAGCTTGGGCGTATTTACAATTCCATCGGAGACAGCAAACAGGCCCAAAACTGTTTCAGCCAGGCCAAACTGATTGTCGAAACCGCCAGCCTGACAGGAAGAGTCAACAATACCGGTGATAAGGCGGCCCGCGAAGCTGCGACTCTTTTCAACCTTGGAAAGCTTTACGAAGAACAAGGCCAACTGCAACAGGCTTTTGAGCACTACCAGCGGTCAGTGAGCTACTGGCAACAAGCGCGAGATAAAACCGGCGAGGCTTCTGCGCTGAACAGCTTGGGGAGCATGGCCGCTCGCGGAGGCCAATTGCCTTTGGCGGCAAATCTTTTCCGGGATGCTTTACCGCTATGGCGCGCCATTGGCGATAAACGCGGCGAAGCGGTTTCGCTCGGCAACTTTGCATTTGTGGCCGATGCACTGAACAACAAACCATTAGCCATTGAATTCTATTCAAAAACCTTGCCGCTTTGGCGTGACCTGGGAGATAAGCGCAGCGAAGCAACAACGCTCAACGATTTGGCCATTCTCCATCTGGCCATTGGGCAAGCCGATGCGGCGCTGAGGTTTTATCAGGAAGCGTTGCCTTTACGTCGCGCAAGCGGCGACAAGCGCGGCGAAGCAACCACGCTCAACAACCTGGGAAGTTTATACGTAAATTCCAGCGAGTGGAGTAAAGCGCTTGATAGCTTCGAACAGTCACTGAAACTTCGCCGCGAAATCGGCGATAAACGCGGTGAGGTTGTAACGCTTGGAAATATCGGACTGGTTCATCAGTCTTTGGGAAACCAAAAACTGGCTAGAGATTTTTATCAGCAAGCTTTGCCAATCGCGCGTACGCTGAATGACAAACCCAGATTGGCTATCGCATTGACCGGGCTGGGCGAAACGAATTTTATGTTAAATGAAAAGCCTTCAGCGCGAACTCAATTGGAAGAGGCACTGACAATTTGGCGCGAATTGAAAGATCAAAATCGTGAATCAGCTACCCTTAGCTTACTGGCTGGCGTTTATGCTTCCCTGGGAGAAAAACAGCGCGCCGAAGAAATTTATCGCCAAGTGCTTTCAAATTGGCGAATCGTAATTCCTAAACTGTAAACGACTCATCAATCAATCTTCAGCCCAATTCCACAACAACGGTATCCATTTGCGTCAGCTCTAATGGGCAGTAATAATCCAATCCGCTGCTCCCCAAACATCAATCAACTTTTCCCCAACTGGAAGGTGAACATGAAAACTTACACTGGGCGTGGTTTAGCGCTGGCAGCCTGGGGACTTTGTGTGCTGTTTGCTGCCTGCGAAACAAGAGTAGACGATGCTGTGCTGACAGCCAGAATAAAAACCGAAATGACAGCGGACGGCCGCGTAAGCCCAACACGAGTCAACGTAGACACGTTAAATGGAATCGTCACGTTGAAGGGTGAAGTTCCTACACAGCA
>CAZXHW010000429.1:0-7049 GCA_964639915.1 uncultured Heliomicrobium sp. | reverse complement strand
GACATTCAGCCTTTTTTCCTCTATACTCCGCTCACACTTTTTAAAGATAACTTTCCAACCTAAACCGAAGGAGCCGCTATGACTCGGTGCCAGCGTTGTTTTGGCGAACTGTCTGAATTCGCCGTTTTCTGTCCAAACTGCGCTCAGGTTCACGAACCCGACTTATCGCAATTGCTGAATCAAACGGTTGGTGACCGGTATAAGCTCTATCGCCGTTTGGGACAGGGAGGGCTTTCGACGGTTTTTGCCGCGACGGATTTGCAAACCGACAGCGTGGTCGTCGTCAAAGTCAGCGATCCGGCTCAATTGGTGAAGCGTGAATTGACGTATGCGATTGATGCTGAAGCGGCGCGCAATTACTGGCAGGAAATGCTGGAACGAATGCATCGCGAAGCTGAAGTTCTGGCGGACATTGACCATCCGAACATTGTCCGCTTTTTCGGCACAGGGATGATCGGTGAAGATTTGCGGTTTGTGGCAATGGAGTTTTTGCGCGGGCGAATGCTTCGCGAAGAGTTAGACCTGCAAGGCAAGCTGGAAATTACCGAGGGAGCCAACATCGTTTTACAATTGTGCGATGCGCTCGCGGAAGTTCATGCGCGCGGCATCGTTCATCGCGACATCAGCCCGCGAAATGTGATTTTAGGGGAGCAAGCAAAGCTGATTGATTTCGGCATTGCCAAATTTCCTCAACCCGCAGGAGCGCCGCCCTTTACGCAGCATTCGGTTTTAAGCGGAACGGTTGCGTATGCTTCGCCGGAACAATGTCAGAGCAAGGCTGTTGATCACAGATCGGATATTTATTCGCTTGGTGTGATGCTTTACGAAATGCTGACCGGCGAGCGTCCTTTCAAGGGACGAACTCCCACGGAAATCGCCATCAATCATTTGCAAGCCGAACCCAGACCGCCACGACAGCTCAACGCGGAGATCCCCTTGAATCTGGAAAAGCTGATTTTACGCGCGTTGGCCAAAGCTCCTGAAGATCGCCAGCAAAATGTTCAGGAATTGGCTGAAGACCTTCGTTCGGCGACGCGCCAGGTGGTGATTCCGTTGACGGCGGAAGCCTTGACGGATTTTCAAACTGAAGAAGATTTTGCCGAACTTGATCGTTTGACGCTGGTTCGCCGCCGCCGTCGCCGCGTAGCAGTCGCCGTTGCCGCATTGCTACTGGCAGTTTTGGCAGGAGCGATCTTTGGCAGAAACTGGCTGGCTTCACAAGCATTGCCTTTGTTGGCGGGAACGCAGGTTTCGGCATCGCCCACGCCTTCCCCTGAAATAGGACCTGGCAGCGATTCAGATTCGCTGGAACTTGCAGCGCTACTGCCTGCCGACCCATTTTCGGCTGGTAGTTTGGCCAAAAATACTGCGTCGCCTTCGACAACCCAGTCCGCTCAATCGTCTGGAAATCATTCTGGAAGTACAGCCTCCGCCAATACGTCGCCGAACAATTCAGCGCAACCGCATACACAATCCACTTCTGCGCCGACGCCGCAAACTGTGGGGGCTTCGAAAACTCAATCCCAGGTTCCGCTTGCGACCCCTGCAACCGTTGCTGCGAATCGAACGCCGCAAACGGCCACACAACAAATACCTCAACCTCCGAGTCAGCCATCAGCGCAACCGGAGAACAATCAAGTCTCGCGGAAACCTGAAGAGCGAAAGATCAGACAACGTGATGCGGACAATTCAGCAAGTCCGGCAAACAGCGACTCCGGTTACGAAGCTCCGACATCTCGCCGAGATCGAATTGCTAACAACCGTGACCGCGACGAAGGGAATCTTCGTCGCGATTCAAGGGATAACGATGATGCGGATGATGGTGGCAGCGCCAACCGCCATGATTCTGACCAAATTGGCCCGAAACTGATTCAGTGGAGCGGCAGGGTGAATGGCGAACGCGAAGTTCTGATTGATTTGCCAGGAACGCCTGGAACGCTGGAAGTTCCGCGTGTCTATCGAAACCGCGTAGGTGTAATCGAACCGCCAAGCGCTTCGAATCGCTGGCGTTGTGTACGATTGCGCGTGTTTGGAGAAGGCGGCGTTTCGTTTGTGGTGCGCTGGTGGCCGAAAGTTGCCGAGCTTGGCCGTCTGGTCGGCAGCAGATAACATTTGCCGGTTGCGATTGACGCGAAAATTGAGACATCGTTTTTAGACAGGATTTTCAGGATGTTTCAGGATTGACGTATAGGAGTTTAATTTTTGCCGAATCATAATCTTGAAAAATCCTGATCATCCTATCTAAAAATTCTTTGCTTCGATTTAGTTTAGTTAGACCTGCCTGCCGATCCAATTGGATCACCTGGTGGAGTTGGCAACGGTCGCGAGGGACCGCGAACGGCGTCAGGGCGATTCAAGAAGCGTTCGATGTCTTCTTGCGTCGCTTTGCGATGCGCGTCGCTGCCATTTGCTTTCAGCATTG
Organism: uncultured Heliomicrobium sp.; assembly: GCA_964639915.1. GTDB lineage: Bacteria > Acidobacteriota > Blastocatellia > RBC074 > RBC074 > RBC074. Next base: position 4,627 of record CAZXHW010000429.1, on the reverse strand, counting down.
TGTTCAAAGCTCTCAGTCCAGCCGAAGCCTCGGCGCGAACCAGCGGCGATGCGCCTTCGTCGCTTGCCAGGTTTATCAACTTTTGCACTGCGACACTTTGCGAAGTTTGCTGAATTGCTTTGAGTTGCGGGCTGGTTGCCGTTGGCGCTTTCCAGGTTGCGGTGATGATCGCGTCAATCACTTCTTTCAAATCCGGGTTCGCCGGGTTTTCAGAATGAAACTGAATCAGGCGTGCCGCGCGACTTGGATCAAGGAGTGCCCCTAGCGAAATGTCTGTTGCGATGGCTACTGCCGCCAAGGGGTCAAACGCCGGATCAGTTCGGCGGCTGAAGTATTCCGCTGTGCCGCCTTCAAAGCCTGTGGCGATTGGCGGAATCAGGTCAAGAATGTTTTGTGGCAAAGCCAATTCTTCGACTTTGATTGTGTCCAGAATTGCTTTCAAAGCTTCACGCTGCTTGGCAGCAGGAACGACTTCGCGGAATTTCGCGGGGCTCGGGCCGTTCGCGGTTTTCATGGCGTAGGTGAAATACAGCCCGCCGAGCGATTTTGCTGCCGAAATGGTTTGGTAGCGATGATGCAGGTACAGCGGCAATAGCTTGGCTTCAAGCGCCGACATCGGCTGGCCAACACTGATGCTTTTCAGTCCGAATCCTTTCAATCCGATGCGGCGGACTTCCATTTCGTGTCGCAAGGTGGCGATTGGGTCAGAGCCGTTATCCCAAACGCTGGCCAGTGGGTGCGCTGTGCTGACACTGCGTGCATCGCCATCATCAATGAACAGCATTCCATCGGCCAATCCCTTTTGGATGATTTTCTCTAGCTCCGCTTTTTCATCCGTGCCAGCCGGGAATTCCGCATAAGCAAACGTGACTGAGAATTTGTCGAACGGGCCGATGCCAACAGCATAAGCATTCGACAAATCCAGTTTGCCATCTTTGATTTCAACCCAAGGCGCAGGGTAATCCATCACGGAGCCTCGGTTATAGCTGGATGCCGCGAAGTTGTGGCTGAATCCCAGCGTGTGACCGACTTCGTGCGCGGACAACTGGCGAATGCGCGCCAACGCCATCGCCGTCGAATCCGTCGCCGGGTCGGCGGAAGACGCTGCCAGATAATCCACTTCAGGCGAATCTCCGGCTTCGCAATGATTCTCAAAACCGCCTTCCGTCATCGCAGTAGTTGCAGGAATCATCCCTGTGCCGAGCAAAACATCCTGCCGAATTCTCAAACTCCCAAGCGTGACATTGCCTTTGATGATTTCACCGGTTCGCGGATCGCCGACCTGCGATCCGTACGACCAGCCGCGCGTTGAACGGTGAACCCAGTTGATCATGTTGTAACGGACGTCCATTGGATCAGCATCGGCTGGCAGCACTTCAACGCGAAACGCATTTTTGAAGCCTGCGGCTTCAAAAGCCTGTGCCCACCACGAAGCGCCTTCGACCAACGCGGTGCGAATCGGTTCCGGTGCGCCGTTGTCCACGTAATACACAATTGGTTTGACGACTTCGCTGACAGCGGCGTTCGGGTCTTTTTTCTGCAGCCGATGGCGACGAATCCAGCGCTTTTCAATCGGCGTGTTGTATGGCGAAGCGTAATCGTAAAACGTTAGATCATTTGCGCTGACTCGTGGATCGTATTCGCGGGGCTTGATGTTCAGATCGGGAAGCTCAACAAACGAATGATGCTGACGCACGGTCACTGCTGAAGCCGTGGGGGTGACGCTTTGCAGAAATCGGCCCGGTTCATCGCCGGTCAACGTGACAACTGTTTCGATTTCCGTATTTTTTGGAAAGCCTTTGGTGCGCGGCAGGTAAAAGGCGCTGCGCGATTCGTCGAACCGGTAATTTCCTTGCCGCATACGCCGCAAGGTTTCAGCAACGCCGGTTGCATCGCGCATAAAGAATGCAGTTGCATCTACCAAAACGCGATTGCCTTCAGCGGCTTCGACCTTGAAGCCCCAGATGACGGACCGCGCGAACGAATCTGCGACGGCTCGGCGTTCAGCTTCGTCGTTCGACAGGGCGCGATAGCGATAATTCGGTTGAATCATCAACACCTTTTGCCCGACACGTTCGAAGTAAACGACCTGCGAAGTTCCCAGGCGGCCGCGATCCAGCCCAATGTCATTCGACCCGATTCCGGCAGGCAGCGATGTTTGATAGAGCAGTTCAGTGTCAAAGCGCGAAATCTCCATCCACATTTTGCCTTGCGCCGCATCCCAGAAAATCGGCACGTACCCATCAATCTTTTGTAGATTCGCAGTTTTAGCGGTAATGGTTGCAGGTGTCTGTGCCTGAATTGCCAGAGCGCAAAAGAGCGTTAGCAAAATAGTCCCAAAGGGTCGCATTTTTATTCTCCGTTTACTTTGAGGGTTTTTCGATTCGGTAAAGATGAGTTCGTGTTCTTAGGTAAAACGCTTTTCCAGCGATGGCCGGTGAAGCCAAAAAGCCATCGTCCAGATTGTTTTCCGCCAGCTTTTCAAATGTCCTGCCCGGCTTGATGACAGTGGTTTTGCCTTCTTCACTGAACATCCAGATTTTGCCGTCGGCATACACCGGCGAAGCAGAGTATTCGCCGCCGATGCGTTGTTGCCAGACGATTTCTCCGGTTTTGGCTTCGACGCAGGTGGCGATGCCAGTGTCGCCAATCATATAGATCAGGTCGTCAATCAACAGGATCGAAGGTTTGTTGGAAGCTCCGCGTTTGACGCGCCAGGCGACATGAGAATCGGTGATTAAGCCGCTGCCGCCAGTGCGAACAGCGTAAAGCTGGCCGTTGGAAAATCCCGTTGGATAAAAAATCATTCCGTGGCCCAGCACAGGCCGCGTGCTTGCCGAATGCTGGCCGCGCTCTTCCACGCGCCAGAGTTCTTTGCCTGTGAAAGGATCGTAGCTGTATGCGGCTTTTGCTCCGAGGCTGATCATCTCCCAGCGACCGTTGATTTGTGTGACGTGCGGCGTCGAAAAGGCCTTGCGCAAATCGCCTTCGGCAGCGGGCTTGCCATTTTTATCCAAGTCCTGGAAGTCAATCGAACGTTCGGTTCGCCAGATGGTTTTGCCAGTGGTTTTGTTCAGCGCGACCACAAACTGATGATCGCTGCCGTCGAAGTGCATCAACAGCATGTCGCGAAAGATGATGGGCGATGAGCCAGAACCTCGAAAGTGGTTGCATTCGAAATCACGCCGCTCCCAGATGACTTTGAAGGTCTTGGTGTCAATTGCTGCCGTCCCCGGCGAACCGAACGTAATATACACGCGGCCTTGTTCGATGACAGGTGTTGGCGAAGCGTAAGTGTTGAAAGGGTGCGCGTATTGCGGCTGAGCGACGTCAAACAGTTTGATGTCGCGGATCAGCTTTCCTGTGTCTTTGTCCAGGCAAAGCGCAAATAGCTGCCGTCCGTCTTTACTGGCCGAAGTCAGCCAAACCTGTTTTCCGAAAACCACAGGCGAAGACCAGCCCCGGTCGTGAATGGGCGTTTTCCAGACGATGTTTTTGCTCTCGCTCCATTCGGTTGGCAAGTCTTTTGCGTCGGAATGGCCCGTTCCATCAGGCCCGCGAAACTGCGGCCAGTTGTCGGCGGCCATAGAAATTACACTACACGCAGCGAGAATGATCGGGATGATCTTTTTCATTCTTACCTCTGAAGGTTGAGTTTTGAATCTGGAAAAAAATTGGAGTGCTACAGCTTTGATGTAGCTTTGGCAGTTTCCTTCTTAACCAAGCTGTTGGTCAAGTCGCCAGACGTTGCCATCCGGCAGATTTCCAAAGCCACGCCAAAGACGTAGCACTCCAAACTTACGGGCTGATTCAGGAATTACCCGAAAATGTCTTTGACCTTGCTGCCAAACCGCTTTGCCGCGCTTTCCGCCTGCTTTTCTTCGATGGCGGCAAATTGTTCCAGCAGCTTTCTCTGTTCGCGGGTCAAGCGCGTGGGAGTGGCAATATTGGAGACGACGAACAAGTCGCCGCGTCCATGGCCTTGCAACGAAACAATGCCTTTGCCCTTTAGACGGAAGATCGAACCCGTCTGCGTGTATTCCGGAATGGTCAGTGGCTCCTCGCCGTCCAGTGTTGGAACTTTGATTTCCGCTCCCAACGCAGCTTGACTGAAAGTGATTGAGACGGCGACATAAAGGTTGTTGCCTTGCCGCTCGAAAACTTCGTGTTCCTTGACGTGTATAACGACGTACAGGTCGCCATTTCCTCCGCCGCTGCGACCGGCTTCGCCTTCGCCCGCCAAGCGCAAACGCGCTCCAGTGTCTACGCCAGCCGGAATTTTGATTTCAAGGTCATTTTCTTTCTCGATGCGGCCCTGGCCAAAACAGGTTTTGCACTTGTTGGGAATCGTTCGGCCAGTGCCTCGGCATTGGTCGCAAGTGCGGCTGACGGAAAAGAATCCTTGCTGATAACGAATCTGGCCAGCGCCTGCGCAGGCATTGCAAGTAACTGGCGTGGAGCCAGCAGCAGCGCCGGATCCATTGCAGGTTTCGCAGTTTTCCAGCCGGGGAATGGCAATTTTAGTTTTGTACCCAGCCGCGGCCTGTTCAAGGCTGATTTCCAGGTCGTAACGAAGATCGGAACCGCGCTGGGCTCCGCCGCGGCGGGCGTTGCTTCGACCGCCACC
>CAZXHW010000428.1:0-7055 GCA_964639915.1 uncultured Heliomicrobium sp. | reverse complement strand
GAGCGTCAATCACCGTGTTGCCAGTGACAATGATGCTGTCGGAATTCACGGATTCGCGGAGCAGGTTTTCGCGCGATTGAGTAGTCGGTGCAAAATGCAGGTCGCAAACCGCGTCGGCAATCTTGCGATTGATCTCTTCGGGAAAGGGCTGGAACTTATCCCAGGTTCTGAGTCCTGCTTCCACATGGCCGATTCTGATGTGACGGTAAAACGCCGCCAGCGCCCCCAGCATTGCGGTCGTCGTATCGCCCTGCGTCAACACCCAGTCGGGTTTTTCTTTTTCCAGCACTACATCAAGTTCCGTCAGGGCCAAAGCCGTGATTTTGGCCAATGACTGGTTGGGCTGCATCAGGTTCAGGTCGTAATCTGGCTTGATGTCAAACAGAGACAATACCTGATCCAGCATTTGGCGATGTTGAGCCGTTACGCAGACAACACTTTCTAGTTCTGAATATTTGCCGAGTTCTTTTACAACCGGAGCCATTTTGATGGCTTCCGGGCGAGTGCCAAAAATGGAAAGTACCTTCATGAATCTTTTTTGCTGATGCTTTATGTGAGCTTCGCCTTTCCTCCTGTTGCTTATTTGAGCTTCGCCGTTAAACGCCAAAACATCTGCAAAAACCTCCAACCAAGACTTTCCTGAATCTTCTGAGCATTGGCAAATTGAGCAGCCAGTTGCGCTTCTTGGCCTGCCAGTTGTTCTTTTTGAAGTGCCAGTTGCCCCGATTGAGCAGCCAGTTGCGCTGACAACGTTGTCAAGTTCTCCTCTTGAAACTTTACGAGAGCACGCAGATGGACCTCGTTCCCAAGCCTGAAGAAAAACTGACGAAGATTGTTTGCGGCTTCCTCGTCCAAGCATAAAAGAGCGCGCATTTCTTCAGGCTGTTTCCTGCCTACGGCCAACACGCCCAACCCATATCCATGCTTAAATTCAAAATGCAGATATTTCGCTGACAGTTCTTCCCAGAGACGAAACACTCCAAAATTATTTTCTCGAACACATGTATCGTGAAAAAGTACTACACCACGCTGGCTCATTTTGGGTAGCCAAGCTTCAAAATCTTCTTTGACAGCTTCATAAGTGTGAAGTCCATCAATGTGTAACAGGTCTATGCTTCCATCCTCAAACTGTGGCAGCGCATCAGAGAATTTGCTTTGAATCAAACTGGAAAAATCACCGTAAAGTGAATCGTGGTGCGCGCGTAATTGCAGTAAAACCTCTTCCCCATAAAACCCTGCGTGCTCATCGCCACGCCAAGTATCAATTGCATAACATTGAGTCGGCAATTCCAGGGCGGCTACGGCCTGGCAGAAACCACAATAAGAATCGCCAGCTAATGTCCCAAGCTCCACCAATTTAGCCGGGCGCAGAATTGCCATTAAATACATAGCGAACGGAATGTGTTCGTGCCAGGCAGACCCGGGCGTCAGCCATTTGGGAACCTCAAACAGAATCGGATAGTTTAGCGGGGCAAAAGAAAAATCGCCTTTGACTGGCATCGGCGGCGTCTCAACTTGATCGCTTGTACGACTTCCTGTTTTCAGTTCAGATTCCACCACGTGGCGAACCATCTTGAGAAACTGGAAATTACCTTCATATTGTTGTTGCAATCGGCGTAGCGAGGCTGGGAAGTCGACATTATCAGAAGAATAAAAAACTCCCAGGCGACTGGTCGACCAGAAAGGACACAATTCCCGTAGCGCGATGAGTTGATAAGGCGCTCGCGCCTCCGCGAAACTAATTGCCTGTTTCAACAACTCGCTGTTTCCGATAGCTCCCAGCGATAATAAAAACACAATCGCTTTTGGCTGCAAGGCGAACAAAGCAGCCAATCTTTCACTCAGAGCCTGGGCATGGGTTTCGGCTTGGGCCAAGATTATGACTGTTTGAAACAAGGGATTTTTTTGTTCCGTCAAAACCTGCTGGAACGGTTCGACAGCCAATTCCACCGGATTCAGCCCCATTGCTTCAATCGCAAAATGAAAGGAGTTTCGCCATGCGGTATCAGAGCCAGATTGCCAATCATGTCTCGGAACAACAATCTGTTTGACATTTTCCGCCGTCATCCAGCAAACCGTTGACGCACCGCAAGTCGCATCCGCTGCCAAATCAACGACTATCGCCTGTTGTGACAAATGACAGATTGTCTGCTGCAACAAATACGCATCAAGTGCCGACAAATCGGTTTCTGCTTTGATTGCGTCACCGTCAGCTTGCAACAACAATTCTCCATACCTTTCAATCAATCGGTAACTGCTGAGCAGTGTCGGCAAATACGCTGGCGACGTTTCGCATTTCTTTTCCAAACTTACTCACTCCTTAAAAAGAATCACAAATACCCAATGTCTGGATGGTAGCGCAGTTGCCAGGTGTTATGCGGCATACGCCCGCGGATTTCCAATTGATTGAACATCCGATGAACTTTACGGAGAATGTCATGAACTCGTTGCGCAGCTTCCAGGTGAAGCGAATTGGATAGGTCGTGATAGATGCCAAATGCAAGCGGGACGAAAATGATCCGGCGGCCCAATGAAGCCAGATGCAGGTAAAGTTCCCAGTCTTCGGTGCCCTTCAGTAACTGTTCGGACTGAAAACCGCCACAGTCCAGAATCTGGACACGGTCAAACAATGCACAAGTGTCAATGTAATTACCTGTAAAAATCTGCGGCTGAACACTTTGATTGCTCAACAATCGCATTTGGCCATCGGCCAACCCAATCAGGTTTCCATAAACGGCAATTGCCTCAGTTTGCTTGATGGCACGATAAAAATGATAGAGGTTTTCCGACACGATTTCATTGTCTGCATCCAGAAAAGCAATGTAACGAAAACGGGCAAGCTGCAACGCCTGGTTGCGTGCATCTGATGGCCCCACATTTTCGTCCAAAGCCCATACGCGCAATCCATCACTGAAATGCAAGGCTTCAAGCTGACGCAACAACACAAGCGATCCATCTCTCGAACAATCATCAACGACTAAAACCTCTCCGGCAACACCATAATTGGCCAGAGCCTTTAACGTCGTGAGCGCAGATTCGATGGAGCGGGCGAGAAGGAACTCATGATTCCAATTGGGAATCGCTATTGTTACGCCTTCCTTTGGCATTTCAAGAGGCCTGGTAAGAGATGCTTGTGACTTAGCCAATTCGATGAATGACCTCCGATAAACTTGCCGACAAGCGTGGCAGACATAAAAATTCAGCAACGAACCGACTGCGGATCTGTTGAAAATCCAGCGTGCGCAAATCTTCGGCAAGCCGGTCTTCTTGAATCAACAAATATGGAAACGGCGTACCCGACGGTGCCAGAGCATTGTTAAAGACAATCTTCAGGGGCACCGAACCCGTTAACAGTGAGGCCCGGAAACGTTCGCCCTCAAGGTAGGTTCCAAAATGGTGAGACGTCCAAATTTGGTACCGCGCTTTCGATAACACCCGTAAAAACTGTTCCTCATTCAGGTGTGGCCCACGTTCAGTCACCGGGGACACTGACAGTTCTGGCAGATAGAAAAACCCTGACGGGTCGAATCCACGCACCAGCTTGTATACGATTTCAATGCGTGGCAACGTTACATGGCCAATGAAAGCCCAAGGAATCGGACGAGGCTGGCTTAGATCCAACGACTGCAAAGACTTTATTTCAGACTCAATCAATCCATTAAAAACAAAGTTGTACCCTTCACTTACCTCTTTTGGTAATTGCTTTGACTGATCCTGCAACCCTAAATCGAACACATATTCGACTCCAAAGCGACTGCCAAGCTCAAAGGCTTTCACAAACCAGTGGGTAGTGACACATTCCAGCAGTACTTGAGCCAAACGGCGGCATTTTCCACGCACTATGCTCAGCAAGCGTTCACCAGTACTTTGGCAACTGTGTATCAATTCGCTGACATTAACCAGAAATCCCCAATCAAATTTCCCTTTCGGCAAAGAATTAAGGGTGGCAATCTGTACTTGCCACCCAAGGCTTTGCAAAGCTTCCGCGATTCGCCGTCCAGCCTGATCGGTAAAGTAACTAACATTGCCTGGGATCAAGATCAATGCCGAATAGCATTCAGAATATCCTGATAGAGTTTCCATAGACGTGTCAGATTCTCGCAACCACCATGATTCTTTTTCCAGAAGCTAACTGCACATGAGCATTATCGGGAGCCTTAACGATCTCAATACTGGAGAAGCCTATTTTTCCCAATAACCAAACCAGAGTGTTAAGCCCAGGACACATCGAAATTTCAGTCAAGCTGCCAATCGGTAATTTCGATTCCCAGGTTTGATCAAGCAGGGCAAATGTACCTTGTATAGGTTTGCAGGCTCCCAGTTCGAGTTCACCAGTAAAATCAGGGGCAACGGGCGTTTCAATAATCAGAAGCTTTTTGGTAACTGATTTTGCCAACCGCAATGCTCCAAGGGGATTTTCCAGCCAGAACAACACGCTCAACATCAGCACCACATCGAACTGGCCCAGTTCTCTGGGAGTAAGCTTTCCGATGCCCGCGACGCGAAATCGCAAATTTTCAAGTTCGTAAATCTGCCGCATCAAATCAGCGTCTTCGATATTAGTCCGTCGCGCATCAAAGCCCAGCACTTTTTGAAAGCCACGCCGAGCCATTTCAACCGCGAAATAGCCTTGATTACAGCCTATGTCCAGACAGGAAAGCTTTGAAAAATCGCCCGCGAAATTTTGCTCCAACACGGAATCAATCATCGCCAACCGGTCGCCATGAATGCGACGAGAAGCTTCCAGCATGAAAGAGTTCGTGGTTGATCCGCTCGGCAGCTTGAATTGATAAAACCAATCTCGCTGCAGTGCCTCCTCTTCCAGCGCTTGAACTTGGGGCGAAACTGTTTTGCCGCCAGAGGTCAACGTGGAAACGGTTCTTGTTTTTTCCCCTGGCGAGGAAGTTTCGCCCACGGCAGAACTTCTTTGATATTGCGCATGGTACTGACTGATGATGGCACTCGGCGCTCCGATACCGCAAAGCCGTCCGTGATCCAGCCAGGCGGCGCGATCGCAGATGCGTTCGATGGTTCCGGACGAATGGGTTACCAGCAATATCGTGGTGCCCTGGCGGCGAAAATCCATGATCCGCTCGGTGCATTTTTCCTGAAACTGCTCATCTCCAACCGCTAGCACTTCATCAATGATCAAAATGTCTGGTCGAGTCGCAGTGGCAACGGCAAACCCCAGACGGACAGCCATCCCTGTCGAATAGGTTCTCAGCGGCGCATCAATAAAATCCTTCAGTTCGGCAAATTCGACAATGCTGTCAAACAGCCTTCCCATCTCGACGCGCGAATAACCCAGCAGGGTGCCATTCAAAAACACATTCTCGCGCCCGCTCAGTTCCGGGTGAAAACCTGCGCCGAGTTCCAACAGCGGAGCGATTCTTCCTTTTACCCAGATGCGCCCGCGGGTCGGTTTCATCACGCGTGAAACCACTTTCAGCAGCGTGCTTTTCCCGGCGCCGTTATGCCCGATCAAGCCGAAAACTTCGCCACGGCGTATTTCCAGATTGACCTCGTTCAAGGCACGAAACTCGCGATGTTCAACCTGCCGCTTCATCAGGCGAATCGCGTATTCCTTGAAGCTTTTGATGCGCTCGCTCGGCGCACGGTAAACGACCGAAACGTTTTCCAGCCGAACGACGGCCTCCGAGACAGCTTCCTTGCTCGGGATCAAAAACGGATCCAATTCGTCTTCCGTTGCCGGGTTTTCAAATTCGGTAAGCAAGCTCATCGGCCTTTCTTGAGAAATACCACCAGCCGAACGCCAGCGCCACAACTGCCGCTACAAACGAAGCCAGCACGGTTTTCGGTCCAGCCAGCCAGCCAATCAATAACGGCGCGCGGAAAATTTCCATCAAGTGATACATGGGATTTAAATTAAACAACCAACGAAGATGCGGCGGCAGAATCTCTTTCGGGTAAATGATCGGCGTCAGATACATCCACGCAGTCAACAGAATCTGGTACATCTCCAACACGTCTGCGAAGTAAGCCGCAACACGAGACAGTGTTAACGCCACGCCAAGGGCAAACATGGCCGTCAGCAAAATTGGCAAAGGCAAAATCAACAGCGCCGGCCGGATTGGGGTGCCGGTGATGAACATCACCAGAAACAATGGAATCAATGTCAGCAGCAAATTGACAAGCGACGTCCCCAGCGCGCTGAGGGCAAAGATCGAGCGCGGCAGATAAATTCGATGCATCAAATTGCCGCCCCAAATCAATTCGCTCATTGCGCCGGTAGTTGTCTGGGCAAAGAAATTCCACAGAGCCAATCCTGCCAGCGCGTACGTGGCGTAGTGCGGCAGTTGAAACTTAAAAAGGTTGGAAAAGACGAAAGTCAGCACCATCATCATCAACAATGGATTGAGCATCGTCCACAAAATGCCCAGCACAGACCGTTTGTAACGGGTTTTGATATTGCGCGAAACCAGTTGCCACAACAGGTCGCGATACCGGAACATCTCTTTCACTTCGGAAATGCCCGGATTCTTCAGCAAGGCTGAATCGTAAATGGGCGATTCGGCTGGCTGTCGCTCTGTAACGTGAGCTTTGCTTGTTCCAACGGACATTGTTTATTGCCTTATTCAGGGAGATGTTCGCCGCTTTTTAGCAGTTAGTGAGTAGCTTGAGCCGTTGAAGAGCCGTAACTACAGGGGCGCTTGGTTTTATAGGGGATGGTCAAAGTTTAGTCAATCGAGCTTCTTCCGCCTGCCATTTGGATGGGCTGGGAGCGCTGTTGTATATTGCCCATCGCCTCGATAACTTCTCACCGAAGTTATATTTACCTTCTGTCGTTGCGATTACCTTAACTTATGCAGGAAAAGCTTCATCAGCAAAGTGCTGATCAACAATTTAACCTGGTTCAGCGTGCGCGTCTGGCCATCAGGCAGGAATTGCCTCATGGGAAGTACAGAGCTTTTCGCGCCGCCCTGCGCGTGTTAATTCCGCACTCGCTGCGCCGAAGTTCCGTGCAGTTGGTTCGCACACGGTTTGGGCTGCTGCCGCTAATTACTATTGCCGAGCAGTCTTTCAAAAACCTTTCC
>CAZXHW010000427.1:0-7066 GCA_964639915.1 uncultured Heliomicrobium sp. | reverse complement strand
GGAAGGATTCGGAAGCGATTTTAAGAAACAGGTTCGTCGTTGGTACACGGCTCCAGTCGGGCTGACGACGCGTGCGGCGATGCTGTCGCGGTTTGAAAACTTTGCTGAAATTGATCCCGGCGGAGTGGTGGATGCCTGGGGAATTCCCGTGTTGAAAATTCATATCCAACACTCCGACAACGAACGGGAAATGGGACGCGATGCCGCCGCCAGCGCAGCCGAAATCCTGAAGCGGGCAGGAGCCGAAGAAATCACAGTCAGTGAAAACCTGACGGTTCCCGGTCGAATTATTCATGAACTCGGCACGGCGCGAATGGGCGCTGATTCGAAAACGTCTGTGTTGAACAAATTCAACCAGGTTTGGGACGCCAAAAACGTGTTCGTCACCGACGGAGCAGCCTTCGTCAATTCGGCCAACCAAAATCCGACGCTGACGATTCTGGCGTTGACGATTCGTGCCTGTGAATATCTGACGGAAGAAATGAAGCGGGGCAACATCTGAAGGAGAAATGAGCATGTTTACGCAAACAAAAACAACTTCTGCGCGGCGAAAGCTCCATTCAGTTCACAGCCTGTTGATTGGCCGGGAATTTTTAGGCGAGATCGAAGCGGGACGGAATAAGCTTCGGTTTACGTACTCGCCCGCGTCTATTGCATTGGCGGATGGCAAGATCCATCTTACCGGACGATTTACCGTCAAATCGGCTGGGCAGGCTCACAAGGCAGAAAACGTAAAAGCGACTTTGCTGGGAACGCAAGGCGGAATCCAGGCGGCTCCGCCAATTCCCACTGGCGCATCTGATCCGATGCTTGGCGCTGTTCGTTCCGGCGATTTGCCTGTAACAGACGCGACAGGTACGCGGGCCTATGTCGGCGTCATGTATTTCAAACTTTCGCCGATGAATGGAGCCAGCCTGGGCGCGCCGTTTGATTTGAGCGAGCTACAACTCAACGTCAGGCTGAATCCTCAGGATGAAACGGCGCGAGCATTACAATTCTGGTACTCTGTCGCCGTCAGAGCAGTGCTTGGCGAGTCTAAGGACAGCGAATTAGCATCCAGATCGCTCAGCGAAATCAACGCGTTGTTGAAGGTCTGACCAAAATCAAAACTGAACAATTTCCCCTCGCTGATCGTTTGAAGGGTCAGCTTTATCACCCCCTAGAATTCAACCACAGATTGAAGTTTTCCGGATCAGGGACGCAAGGAATTGTGATTTGGACGTTCAAAACTTGCTTGAGGGCTATCTTGCATTTTGACCGGAACGAAGATTAGTATTCCGAGAAGAGGTGAGGCTGGAAATGAAAACTTGTCCAAAGTGTCAACAACAATACCCAAACGGGTTTCAGTACTGTCCAACAGATACTGAACTACTGATTAAAACCGAAGAATTTCTGCGACAAACCACGCCGTTGGCTTCTGCGCCGGAAGGCAGATCCGCTGAAAGTGCCGAAGTCGTTCCCATTTCAAAATCACAAGCAAAAGAAGCTGAACCAGTAACTCCGCCGGTCATTTCGCAACGAACGACCGAGGTGAGCCAAGAAAAACTGGCTCCCACACCTTTTCGACAGACCGAAACAATTCGGACTTCAGAACCACAATCTCAATCGAAAACGTCGAAAGAAGCACCGAAACCGGAAGTCAGGCAATCAACTGCTGCTGCCAAATCTGTTCCTGTGCCGCAGCAACCTGCAAATGGTTCTGGATTTTCTGCGCCTGCTGCGGCTGGAGCTGCTGCCGGGTTTAGCCTTTCGATGCCGCAACAGCCGGGGTTGATCGAAAACTTGCTGGCCAACCTGAAAAACATTGGCCAGATTCTTAGCAAAGGCGATTACAAGGCTGGCGTTAACTCGAACTTTTTACTTGCCGAAGAATCCTTTAGCACTCGCATCGCCCGTGAAGTTGGCGGTGCGGTTGGGGAATTTCGACAGAATCCAAAACAATTCGTCGTTGATCTGGCTCGCGGCGAAGGGTCAAACCAACAGCGTCGCAACTCTTTGCTGGCCGGTTCTGAACTCGCCCTGGCGGGTTATACGACAATTTTCTTTTTAGTGTTGTTGCTGCTGACGTTGGGCAAATCGAATGGATTGTTGCTGAATCTGGCTTTGATCGGCGGTGGCTTATATTTGATCGCTTGCTTTGCCGCCAGAAGCGTTTTCTTGCGGCGCTTGATTGGGCGAATGAACAATAAGCTTGCCGGAGCCAAAGTTGGGTTTGAATTCTTAAACTGGGTTCCTATCATCGCTCTGTTCCTGGTCGTCGGATTGAAAGGCAATTACAACCTGTATTGCATGTTCTTCCCGAAAAAGTGCGTTCAGGTGGAAGAAGTCCCGGAAGAGATTCTGCAAGATGTCGCGATGCTGGAAACCAGCAAGCTTGATTTGAAACTGAAGGAATCTGCAAAAGCCACGAAGGACACGTTGGGTGGCAGCAAGTCTCAACCGAAACCGGCTTCGGGCGGCGGTGGCGGCGGTCGTAATGAACCAACGCCTCCTAGTCAGGGCAGGCCACCACAGATGGCTTTGACACCGCAAATTGTCATGCCCGATCCGAAACCGCCGAAGATCACGCCGGAATCCTTGATTGTGCCTGCCACGATTTATGGCGATCCGAAAATGATGCCTCCGATGAAAGGCCCAATTGGCGATCCGGAAGGAGTTCCGGCTCCGCCTTCGAGCGGACCTGGCACAGGAGCGGGCATCGGTAGAGGCACGGGCACTGGCGTTGGAAGCGGCGGCGGTGGCGGACTTGGTCCAGGACGAGGTGGTAATGCTGGTGGTGGCGACATGAGCCTCGGCGGTGGAAGAAGCGTTGAGCCAATGTCGGCCAGTTTGCGACCGACCATCATTTACCGCGAACGCGCCAAATACACCGAAGAAGCGCGCGCCAATAAGATTCAGGGAACTGTGGTGTTGAGCGTGGTGTACACGTTCGATGGCCGCATCACTGATATTCGCGTTGTGCGAGGGTTGCCGGATGGATTAAGCGAAAGCGCCATCGAGGCAGCGAAGAAAATTCGATTCCAGCCTGCGGTAAAAGCCGGTCAGCCGACTAGCGTACGCGGCAATATCGAATTCAACTTCACGCTGTACTAAACCCGTTTCGACGGAATCAGAAAATCGAAAGCCGGTGAATGTCCGATGGATGTTCACCGGCTTTCCCATTTTTCTTTTGTTAGCCCCGCCAAGCCATAGCCAAAAATGATGGTTTTGCGTAAAGTGCGCCCCGCTATGACTTCCCCAAATATCCAGACCTCAACGGTTCCAACACGCGCTCGCTTTACGGTTCTATGGCTGATTTTTTCCCTGGCTGTGATTACTTATCTTGACCGGCTGTGTATTTCGGCGGCGATGCCGAAGATGGCTGCTGAATTCGGCCTATCCCCATCACAACAAGGATGGGTTTTCAGCGCATTCACCTTTGCTTATGCCGTGTTTGAAGTCCCCAGTGGCTGGCTTGGGGATCGTTTCGGCGCGCGCCTGGCGCTGACGCGAATCGTAATTTGGTGGTCAGCGTTCACCGCAATGACCGGAGCCACAGTTGGGTACCGTTCGCTGCTGGTGATTCGCTTTCTGTTCGGCGCGGGCGAAGCGGGCGCTTTTCCAAACATCGCCAAAGCCGTTTCGCGTTGGTTCCCGGCTTCAGAGCAGGGAAGAACCTTAAGCGCATCGTTTATCGGCTTGGCGGTAGGTTCAGCAATGACAGTTCCGATTGTTTTGACCTTACTGGAGCATCAGAACTGGCGTTGGGCTTTTGTTGAATTCGGTGTTCTTGGAACGTTGTGGTGCCTGGCCTGGAATCGCTGGTACAAAGATTTGCCGGAACAAAATCCAAAGGTGAACGAAGCCGAGCTAAATCTGATTCGTTCCAATCAGCCGACAACCATCGCCGACCATTCTCAGCCGATTCCGTGGGGAACGATGCTGAAAAGCGCGAATCTACACCTGATCGGCGTGATGTACTTTGCTTATGCTTACGGGCTGTATTTTTACATCACCTGGTTGCCAACCTATTTGAATCATCGCGGCTTTTCGCTGAATTCCACCAAATGGCTGTCCGCTTTGCCGTGGGTTGTCAGTGGAATTTCCTTCGCATTTGGAGGCTGGCTGACCGACCGAATTGCCCGCACCGGCAATTTGAAGCTGGCGCGATGCGGCGTAGGAGCAACTGGATTTACAGCCAGTGCAATTGTGCTGACTGCTGTTCCTGAAGTGAAAAACAATTTGATTGCAGCGCTGCTGTTGGCTTTGGCGTTGGGGATGCAAACGATGACCATCAGCGCAGCCTGGTCGGTTTGTTTGGATGTTGGAAGGCGCTACGCCGGAATCGTCACGGGTTTTATGAACTCTGTTGGCAATCTGGGAGGAACCATCGCGCCGATTGTGTTTGGATACGCAGTGCAGAAATTGGGTTCGTGGTCATTGCCATTTTACATTATGGCCGGAGTCTTCATTTTGGGTGTGCCGATGTGGTTGATGATTGATCCTCACCGTTCTGTAATCGAAGAAACCCGCGCCGCTGATTAAGCTCTGCTGTTTCCTCAAAAAGTTTTCCCGCCTTTCCTGTTTTTCCTCTGTTTTTCCGCTTACCCCAGTGGAGGAAAGAAATCTTGCCAAGCCCTCCGCCCGCGCCGCGCGGGAAAAAGTTTTTTGTGACCTCAGTCAATTCAACATGGAGAAGAAGATGCCAACCAACACAACACTTAGCCCGAGCAAAATCTTCAGTGGGCGGTCGCTGAAATGGCGGCTGGTTCTGACGGCGTTCTGCCTGACTCTCATCGGGGCAGGCTTGATCGCGCAAACCGATTTCTTCAAAGCCGCAAAGGCTTCCGCTCAGGATAATTCAGCCAACAAGAACTCTGCGGCAGGGCAGGACAATGCTCCCGGACAGGAGTTACAGTTTGCCCGCTCCGCAGAAACCGAGCACAAGTTTGCCGAACTGGCCGAAAAGGCTCGCAGTGGAAAACCAGTGCGCGTCATTATTGGCGTTCGCTTGCCATCTACGTTTCGCTCTGAAGGCCTCCTGAAAAAGCAGGAGGATGTAGAAGCACAGCGCTCCTTGATCGCTCAAACGCAGCAGGCAGTATTGAATCGTTTGCACACGCACAACCGTGAATCGGTCAAACGATTCAAGTACGTCCCGTATTTGGCGCTGGAGGTTTCTGCTGAAGAACTCGAACTACTCAAAGCCTCGCCGGAAGTATTTCAGATTCAAGAGGACAAACCCGAAAAGGCTTCGTTGATTGACAGCACGCGCATTGTTGGCGCGGATGCTGCTTGGGCCTCCGGGTTTTCCGGCGCAGGCCAGACCGTAGCCATTTTGGACTCCGGCGTGGACAGCGCGCATCCGGCGCTGAACGGCGGCAAAGTCGTTTCCGAAGCATGTTTTTCAACCAGCAGCGGCAGCGATATTCAGTCGCTTTGCCCGGGCGGAGCAGGCAGTTCTACGGCTGCCGGATCGGGCGCGCCTTGCCCTCCCGGCGTTGATGGTTGTGATCACGGCACGCACGTCGCGGGCATTGCTGCCGGGCGAACCGTGACAAAGTCGAACGGCCAAAGCATTTCCGGAGTTGCCAGAGACGCCAACGTGATTGCAATCCAGGTCTTCTCGCGAATGAATACAGCGGCAGATTGCGACACAGACCCAGTGCCCTGTGTAAGAAGTTTTCCTTCAGATCAAATCAGTGCTTTGGAGCGCGTGCGCGATCTGGCAAATATGGTGGATGGCGGCGGCAATCCAATTTTCCGCATCGCGTCTGTGAATATGAGCCTCGGTGGCGGTAAAAACACCTCCGCTTGTGATGGTGATTCCAGAAAAACGGCGGTGGATAATTTGCGGTCGCTGGGCATCGCAACCGTCATTGCTTCCGGCAACGACGGATTCAATGACGGTATCAGCACGCCTGCCTGCATTTCGACAGCCGTCAGCGTTGGTTCCACCAACAAAGACGACAACGTTCGAATGAGTTCAAACGTTGCCAGCTTCCTCAGTCTGTTCGCTCCCGGCGGTTCCATTGAATCTTCCATTCCTGGAACCAGCGTGGACAGTTATGGATTCAAAAGCGGGACTTCGATGGCTGCGCCGCACGTTGCGGGAGCCTGGGCAGTGTTCAAGTCCTCGCCCGGTCACGGTAGCGATTCGGTAGCCACCATTCTGACGCAGTTTCAAAACACTGGCGTCCAGATCACTGACACTCGCGGCGCGACGCCAAGCAATATCACGCGGCCTCGTTTGCGGTTGGATAGTGCGCTGGGCTTGCATAGCGCTGATCTAAGATTGACCAAAGGAAGTTCACCCAATCCGGTCGTTGCCGGAACGAACCTGACTTATACGATCAACCTGACCAACGACGGGCCTGATGCCGTCAGCAACGTGATGGTCAGCGACACATTGCCAGCGAATACCACTTTGGTGACACAACCTTCTACAGCGGGTTGGAGCTGCAACTTCGCGGCTGGCACGGTGAAATGCTCCAAGGCTTCGGTGGCGAACAGTGAAACGGCAACGTTTAGCATTGTTGTGAAAGTTGATGCGGCGACGCCGAATGGCACAAACCTCAGCAACACTGCGACGGTAACGACTTCAGATTTTGATCGAAATCCGGCGAACAGTTCAGCGACGGCCAATACGAACGTCATCGCGCAAGCCGATCTGGAAGTCATCTCGAAAGTAGACACGCCCGATCCGGTCGTGACGAACAATCCGCTGAAATACACGATCACGATTCGCAACAACGGGCCGAGCGTGGCCAATTCGGTAGACCTTAACGATCTGTTGCCAGTTGGAGCAATCTTCAACAATTGCAGCGCGACCGGCGGAGGTGTTTGTTCACTGGGCGGCGGCCAAAATCGAACTGTGAGCTTCGCTTCGCTGGCGGTCGGTACGACGGCAATCGTGACGTTTGATACGACGGCCAATTGCTCGCTGGCTGACGGAGCAATCATCAACAATACGGCGACGATTACTTCGGCAACAGCGGACCCGAACCCAGCCAACAACTCGGCTTCGGCTTCGACTGTGGCGCAGAATCCTCCGCCAATCATTGTTTGCCCGCCTAGCCGCGATGTC
>CAZXHW010000426.1:0-7070 GCA_964639915.1 uncultured Heliomicrobium sp. | reverse complement strand
GGCGCTGCCGAACCCACGAACGACAACGATCCGTCAACCAACCCGCAACCGGGTGAAGCGGAAAACAACCAATCCAATCGAACGGTGGATTTCGGATTCACCCCGATCATGAACCTGGGCAACCTGGTGTGGAAGGATTACGACAACGACGGAATTCGCGACACCAGCAATCCGACTGAACCTCCCGTCGCAGGCGTCAAAGTTGTGCTGTACGCCGACACGGATAACAACGGCAGCTTCAATCCGCCGACGGATGTGATGCTGGCAATGACCACGACGGCAACCGATGGCACCTACGGCTTTAACACTGTATTGCCAGGCGAATACTTTGTCGTGATTGACCCCAGCAACTTTACCGGCACAGGAATGTTGGTTGGCTGTCTGAGCAGCACAGGCAACGATTCCGGCGACACGACGGACAACAACGACAACGGCGTTGACAACCCCACGCCGCCAACCGGTGGCATCAGCAGTGTGCCGATTACTTTGATCGGCGGCACTGAACCCACCAACGATGGTGATGGATCCAATGGCAATCTGACGATTGACTTCGGTTTCATCCCGACCAATCTGGTCATCGGCAACTTGATCTGGAAAGACACCAATAACAATGGTGTTCGCGACAACGGCGAAATGCCGATTGGCGGCGTCAAAGTCAATCTGTACCGCGACGTTGACCACAGTGGCACCTTCAACCCGCCGACGGACACGCTGGTGGCAATGACGACAACTGCGGCTGACGGAACCTATCGGTTTAGCGGTTTGATTCCTAATCCGTACTTTGTCCAGGTTGATGCCAGCAACTTTAATCCGGGCGGGCCGCTGTATGGTTGCGCCAGCAGCTATGGTTCTGCGGGTGGGGACAGCGATCAGGACAACCGCGACCACGGTTCTGACAGCACTGGACCGGCGCTTCAACCGCCAGTCAGCACAGTGGTTACTCTGGTGGCCTTTAACGAACCGCCGAATCCTATTGATGGCGATGACACCAACGGCAATTTGACGATTGATTTCGGATTTGCTTCGTTGCTGGAAGTCACAATCGGTGGCGGAGATATCTGTATCGGCCCCGGAGACGTAATTCCAGTCACTACAGTCATCCGCAACACAGGCGCGACGCCGCAGGGCGATAACGGCACGGCGGAATTCACGGCTGCGTTGCCTGTGCAACTCGCCGGTGTTGCGGGAACCTGTCAGGTGACCGGAGGCACGACCGCTTCCTGCACTGTAACGACAACGACCGTAACCTGGAACGGCACGATTCCTGCCGGACAATCGGTCAGCATCCGATACTTGGCGCAAGTCGGCAACGCGGTGAATATCGGTGCGCAATTCTGCATCACTTCGACGGCGAACTTCGATTCCGACAACAACGGAACGAATGAAACCTCGTACAGCAGACAGGATTGCAGCGCAGTTACCTGTCCGCCGGTTGGCCCGGGCATTCTGCCTCCGAACGGATCAGGCTGTTCAATCTTGATCTACCCGATTTACACCTCCAATCCGGGAAATCCGGCTGGACAAAACACACGCATCAACCTGACCAACATCAATCCGTCCAAACCGTCCGCAGTGCATCTGTTCTTTGTGGATGGCGCGACGTGTTCTGTGGCAGATGCCTTTGTTTGTCTGACGCCAAATCAGACAACCAGCTTCCTGGCATCCGATATGGATCCCGGAATCACCGGCTATATGGTTGCGGTTGCGGTAGATGCCACGGGTTGTCCGATTGATTTCAACTACCTGATCGGTGACGAATACGTGAAGTTTGACACGGGTCATCGAGGGAATCTGACAGCGGATTGCATTCCTGGTGTGGCTGGAGGCTTGCCTAGATGTGACGGCAGTTCTTCGACCGCAACGCTGAACTTTGACGGAATCAGTTACGGACAATTGCCAATGACCGTGGCGGCAGACAACCTGCCAAGCCGCGCCGAAGGCAATGACACATTGCTGATTCTGAACCGGTTGAGCGGAAATCTGGGCAACGGAATGGACAAGCTCAATCCGATCTTCGGCATTCTGTACGACGATGTCGAAAACGCGCTGAGCTTTACCTTGAACCCGGGAACTTGCCAGATGCGTGGCAGCATCAACAACAGCTTCCCGCGCACCGTGCCAAGGTTTGAGCTTGCCGTGCCCGCGGGACGCAGCGGATGGATGAAGTTGGGTTCCACGAATGCGCCAGTAAATGGTGCAACCATTAACCAAAACCCCAATGCATCATCGAACTCAAATGCATTTACTGGCGCGCATAGTCTGCATACGCTGACTCTCACGCCAAATAGCTCGATGATCATGCCCGTTTTCCCGCCAAGCTGCTTGTAGGGGATGCCAGTAGCTTAGCGGAAACACGGATGCCGCAGTTCAGGGAGCCTAGGTGCCACCTGAACTGCGGCTTTCGTTTTTGTTGTCAGTGGCAGGACGATTGCGAATCGCGCCGTTTCCGGAGTTTTTATGGAACGGTTGAAATCTGCGACCTACGATCGGTTTGCAGATGCGTATACGGATTTGAACCACGGGGAACACTGGGATCACGGGGGAATAGTAGTTGTTTTCCCCGTGTGCCCCGTGCTCCCCGTGGTTGAATTTCCCATACACACAATTGAAATCTGATCTAAGGGCTGGATTACTTGCCTCGCCTTAAGTCTGTAGTAGACTTCGCGCGTCCAAGCTCAGCTTATGGAGGTCAGTCGAAATGAAAATTCGTCGCGCTATCGTCGTTCTGTTTTTGAGCCTAACATTTTGCGCAACGTTTGGAATCAGCGTCCATCACGCCGCTCTTACCGCTAAAGAGAACTGGTTAAATATCAGTTCGAAAAACTTCATCCTCATCAGCAACACGAGCGAAAAACAGGCGGTAAAAGTCGCCACTATGCTGGAACAGTTCCGGCATACAATTGCCACGCTTCTGCCCGAAACGAATATCCGAACTGCCTTGCCAACTAAAGTCATTCTGTTTGACAGCCATTCCTCATTTCATCCCTTCAAGCCGAAATACAAGGGCAAAATTCGGGACAATGTTGGTGGCTACTTTTTCAACAACGGCGATCAGAGCTATATCGCTTTGACGACCGACGCAGGCGGCGAGCAGTTCTATGAAGTGATCTTTCACGAATATCAGCACTTTGTCATTGGCAATAACCTGCGAAACGCTCCGCTGTGGCTCAATGAAGGAATGGCGGAATATTACAGCACGTTCAAACCAAAGGACGATGGGCGGCAAGTGATGATCGGTTCCCCGATCGGCAGGCATGTCGGCACTCTGCGAAACAAGGTTCTGATCCCTCTTCCAAAGCTTGTGACCGTTGATCACAAATCGCCTGAATATAACGAAGGCAGCCGAGCCGGTGTCTTTTATGCCGAGTCGTGGGCATTTGTGCATTATCTAATGCTGGCTGATGAAGGACGCCACCGTCCACAGTTGTCACAGTTCATCAACCTGCTCAACAACGGAAAGCCGGTCGAGGAAAATTTCCAACAGGCGTTTCAGACCGACTTCAAGACAATGGAGAGCAATCTGCTCAATTACATCAGTAAATTCACTTTCCCGGCAGAGCTCTACACTTTTCCGGAGCAGCTTAGTTTCTCGAAAGAGATGCAGGTTTCAGCCCTGCCAGAGCCACAGGCTGAAACGCAACTCGCCGAATTGCTGCTGAGGAGCGGCAGGCTTGATGAAGCCGAGCCGCGATTGGCAAAGGCCGTCGAAAAAGAGCCAGACTGCGGTCAATGCCAGGTGATGCTTGGCGCGCTCCGCTACAGGCAATATAGGTTTGACGAAGCAAGGACGCATCTAAACAAAGGGTTGACGCTTGATCCGCAGAATCACCTTGCCCATAACTTTTACGGCGCTCTGCTGACAGAAGAGGGCCGCTACAAAGAAGCCATTCAAAGTTATCAGCAAACGTTGCGAATCAATCCGAACCTGGAGGGAGTCTACTTCGACCTTTCTTTGGCCTACATTGGCGACGGCCAGAGCGGCGAAGCAGACAGAGCGTTCGAGCAATTTATGAAGCTGAAAAATTCTGCGCCGATCTATTATCGGTTGCGCGGCTATGGATTATTGCGGATGGGATTGGGCAAACGTGCCGCGGACGATTCGCTGATGCATATAAAATTGGTGGGGTGGCAAGATAGCGGCGCGCCTTACAGCGCTTTGGCTGCCTATTTTGCATACAGGAAAGACAAAATGGCGGCGGAGGCAGATGCCGTATTGAACCAAATGGCTGAGAAGATGAATGCTTCGGAGTGGCCCTTTCCGGTTGTCAAGTACCTGAAGCGTTCCATTACATCAAAGCAACTGCTTTCTTCAGCCAAAGATGTTGGCGAGCAAACTGAAGCGCATTGTTATGCCGGAATGGATTTGATCTTGAGTGGCAAGCCGGAAGAAGGTGTGGAGCATCTGCGCTGGGTGAAGGAGAAAGGTGTTACCAGTTATTACGAATACGCAATGGCTCTCAGCGAATTGAACTGGTTGGAAAGAAAAAAGCGGGAAAAGGCCCAGTAGAATTTGCCTGAGCCTTTCCCAAAGATCCCAATTATCTGACACTGACTCTCACGGTATTGGCTGGTTTGCCGTCAACGGACAAAACCAAATCCACTTCTCCGCGCCCGGCTAGCGCTTTGGGTAACAGGACATTGATCTGATCCAGGCCGACAAAGTCCCCTTGCTGTCCAGCATAACTCACCTGAGCGCCAAGCCCGCCGATATTAACCGCAACGCCTGACAAACTGCCGCGAAGCCTGATGCCCGTGCCGAATAGAAGCAAGTAAACCTGTTCGCCTTCCGCGCCAGTATCAATCGGTCTTGTCACAAACTTGTTCAGTGAAGCGTTCCATTCCGAAACCGGTTCGACAACTTGATGGCCATTTGGGCGAATCCGCAGCGCAACGGCGGCGGCGACGCCTTGTCCGGTTGCGTTTGCTGTGAACAGGCTTGGAGCCACATTGGCAATTTGAATTGAACCGGCGGCAACGGAACCGTCGTCGCTGGTGACAGTTGCGGTTGCCGTTCCGGCGGCGGCTCCAGCCGGGATCTGGTAATTGATTTGTCCGGGCGAAACGAAAAACAGCGGTGCCAGACGTTCAACACCTGCGCTGTCCCGGATGCGAATTGTTGTTCCCGCCAGCGTCGTTGGCAGCGGAGCCACGTTTGCCGATTGAGTTGCCGTCGCCAGATTCGCACCAAACGCTGAAACAATGGATTCCGGCGCGAACGAATCGCCGCCGAAACTGGCAGCGGAAACCGTGGTTACGGTTGCCTTAGTTTTGCGGCTCAATTCCCACAAATCATTCAAGTTACCGTTGTTGCCAGTGCCTCCGAAAACGATAAAGCGGTCTTCGCCATCAATGTAAGCGCCCATCATTCCATTGCGTTGGTCCGGCGGGTTGGCAATTTGAAGCTGCGTCCATTGCCGTGCGCTTAAATCAAATTCCCAGGTGTCATTGAAATTGCCTGCGCCGCTGCCGCCAAAAATGACGAATCGGCCATCGCCATTCACGAAACTGGTTGACCAGAATCTGCCGGGTGGCTTGATCGCCGGCGTCAGGTTGGTCCATTGCCGCGAAGCCAGACCAAACGACCAAATGTCGTCCAGCGCGCCACTGCGCTGACCGGCGTAAATAATCATCCGGCGTCCGGTTTTATCGAATGCCGCCGTCAGCAAACAGCGGACCTGCGGTTTTGTGCCCGAAGGACTCCAATCCGCCCACGAATTGCCCGCGAGCCCGAAACTTTGCGTGTCCTGAAAGCGCCCGGCTTCGGAGGTAAAACCGGCAAAGGAAACCAGGCTGCGCGTCACAGAATCGAAAATCGCGCCAGAGCCATATCGCTTCTTCGGACGCGCACTGTCAGAAGCGGGCGAAACGTCTCGCCATTCCAGGGTGGTTAGATTCAGTGTCCAGGTATCGTTGAAAAATCCCGCACCCTGGCCAGAGTAAATGACCAGTTGATGCCCGACCGGATCGTAAACCGCGTCAAAGCCAAACCGTCCGGAAGGCGGCGTGCCAACGGTGGTCAGCTTTGTCCAGCTTCGCGCACCCAGGTCAAACGCCCAGGTGTCGTTCTTCAATCCGGCGTCGCTGTTGCCGCCAAAGAGAATTAGACGTTTGCCAACCGGGTCGTAAATCAGTTCTCCATCGCGACGCGGTTCGGGCGTTGAACCGGTGGAAGGAGTGATGTTGCGCCATTGCCAGCCGGAATCGGCTTGAGCCTGAATCGGATTGGCCGACAGCATCGCAGCGAAAACGGCGCATGCAAATGCGCCGACGAATTGTTTGAAAGCGGAAAAATAGTTCATGACAAAACACCTGAAGATTGATTCACACGTTTCGGGTTAGCAGTTTCAATCGTCGCCGGTAGGTGTATGTCAATTTTTCAGCAGTTTATTTCCAATTGCTTACAGCCCGCTGCTGGAAATAGCCGAAACCGGCGGAAGTTGGCTTCAGTCAATAGCTGTAGCAGTTACCAATCGCTTGCGGATTGATTTAAGATTGCGTCTCCCAAAGCAAATACAAACAAGACGGAAAAAGCGATAAATGATTGGCAATAACTTCTTTAGATCATTTATTGCGGAGCTTTTCCTCAAAAGCAGGATGAAGTTCGGACCGGAGGCAACTAATTCGAATGAGTTTTGATTATCGTGAACTGTCATCCCAAACGCGCGAGCGGTTGCGGGAATGGCAGGATGAACGGCTTCAAGCATTGCTGAGGGAACTGACGGAGAATCGGTTTTATCACGAAAAATTCCAGCAGGCCGGGTTGGAAATGGCGAAGGTTCACCGCGTTGCTGACTTGTCCGAATTGCCATTCACGACCAAAGCAGAACTGGCTGCGGACCAGCAGGAATACTCACCGTATGGCAGATTGCTCAGCTATCCGTTGTCGCAATATCGCTATTAACACCAAACTTCCGGAACGACAGGCCGTCCTTTGCGCTGGTTGGACACGGCGGCGGACTGGGAAACGTTCATGCGTTGCTGGACCGAAGTTTACCTGGGGGCAGGCGTGACACCGGACGATCTGGTGTTTTGCGCGTTCTCGTTCGGGCCCTACGTCAGCCATTGGTCGG
>CAZXHW010000425.1:0-7103 GCA_964639915.1 uncultured Heliomicrobium sp. | reverse complement strand
GCCGCGCAATTGGACGATGTTGCCAACATTCCACCCACCCAGCACCGCACTCACAACGGGATGCCAGTCTTTTCCGAAGGAGCGGCCTTTGCCGAAAGGCAGGTCATACGTGTTCGACACGACAAGATTATGGCGCACGTCGAAAAACGCTGGGCCATAGTTATAGCCGTGCCGGTTGTATGCGTTGCCGGAGTATGCGCTTTGCGCCGAGACGCCGCCGCTGCCGTAATAACCGAGGTTATCGGTCATGGATTTGCTAAATGTATAGGAAACCAGAAATTCCAAGCCTTTGGTGAGTCGCTGGCGAGCGCTCATTTGCAAGGCGTTGTATCGGCTGATTGCCCATGAATCCGTAACACTGGTTTGCGTCACATTGGGGTAAATGCCGTAAAGCGGGCGACGGGTTTGCGCCGCTGTCCAGCCTGAAGCAGGCCCTGTGCCCGGCAGCGGTTGGTTGATGTCGGTCGGCGCAACCAGGTGCGTTGCCCAATGGCCAACATAACCTGCCGTCACTGAAGTGTTCTTGAACAACTGGTATTCCAGCGTCAGGTTCCACTGTTGAGTAAATTGCGGGCGAAGGTCAGGATTCCAGATGCGCAATTGGCCTGTGATGCCAACGCCCACCAGATCGGTAAAGCCTTTGGTAATCGTGCCCGCGCCTGAGCTAAGGTCATACGGCACATCCGTTTCTGTGAAGAACGGCGGATTGAGCGGCAGGCGCAGGTTGGAACCAGTGCCTTCCATGTATTGGGTGATTCCGTAACCGGCGCGAACCACAAACTTTCCGTCAAACTTGGTCGGCGTCCAGGCAAAACCGATGCGCGGTTCAAACCCTTTGTGGTAAGCGTTGTAGAGCGCGCGGCTGTTGCCGTTCTGGCCCGCGATCAGGATTTTGCCGGTTGCGATGTCGAAATTCGACTGGCGGTCTTTCACTTCGACCACTGGCGACGTGTATTCCCAACGCATCCCCAAGTTCAAGGTCAGGTTGTTCCGCACCTTGTAATCATCCTGGAAGAAAAAGCCCAGGCGATTTTGCCGATGTCCCCACACACCGCGGTTCTGATCGGTCGGGTTACCACCTTTGCCTTTGTTGCTCAATTGATCAAGCAGGAAATCAGAAAATACCTGGCCGGTATAGGTGGACGTGTAGTTAAACAACCCCAGAATACCGTTGTTGCCTGCGTAGAAACGATTTTGTTGATAGCGTTGCAACTGTCCGCCCATTTTCAGGCTATGGCGACCACGCAGAATGGTCAAATTGTCGCCGTAATGGAAGGTGTTGGTGGCATTGTACGAATCGGAAAGAGCGTTGCCGACGCCGGTCAGTCCGTTACCAAGTGTTACCGCACTAAGACCTGTGCGTGCCTGACCGCCGGGAATGCCAAATTTGCTATTGGCTTCACCAATTCCCGCCCAATCGTATCCGGCGTTAATGAAGACCGCACGATTCAAACCGATGCGCGCTTCGTTAATGACAGAGGGGCTGATCGTATGCGTCCAGTTCAGCGCAATGTTTTGCGGACGGCTGAACGATTTGGTCGTCAGCACAATCGGCAAGCCGCCTTTGACGCCCAAGATTTCGTTATTGCCAAAGGAGTAACGACCTGAAAAGCTGTCTTTCTCTTTCCAGCGATAATCCATGCGAACGTCGAATTGATGACCGTCGAAAGTATTGGCGGTAACGACGTCCTTGATACCCGTGCCGTTGGAAGGGTCAATTCGGTCTGGCAGTGGATATAGATTGGTATCGGCAAACAGCGCCCGCGCAAAGGGGCTAAACCGATTCAGAGGAATCTGGCTGTTTGCAAAACATGCTTGTTGGTAATTTACGCCCGCTGTCGGGTTGGCCGGTGTCGCCTGGCACAGTTGCGTGCGCGGCAACGCTGGATCGCGAATGAAAGCAGAAATCGTGCGCAAGTCGCCCGCGCGCCATGCTGGCGACGCGACACGTACAGAACCTGGTCCGCCAGTGCGTTGAATAGAACCTTGGTAATCGGTGAAAAAGAAGAGTTTGTTTTTGATGACTGGTCCGCCAAGGGTGCCGCCGAAGATGTTCTGGCGCAGCTTGTTTTTCGGAACCGCCACGCCAGTCAGCGCTTTCTGGCGATTGTTGCCCCAACTGTTGGCGTCGAGTTTATCGTTCCGTAGGAACTCAAACACGTTTCCGCGCCATTCATTGGTTCCAGATTTCAGCGTTGCATTGACGGTCGCACCCGTGACGTTGCCGAATTCGGCTGACGAGTTGCTGGTTTCAACACGGAACTCTTGAATCGCGTCAATGTTTGGTTTGTAGCCAATCAAATTGTCCAGCGTTTCGTCCACTGAAATACCATCAAGCAAAAAGGCATTGCCCTGCTCGCGGTTACCGTTAACGAAAGGCCGTCCGCCGCCTGTGTTCGGTTGCGGCGTGGTAAAGCTGGTCGGATTCGGCGTCACAACGCCTGGAATGAGCAGCGTCAACTGTTGGAAGCTGCGGCCGTTAAGCGGTAAGTTGACTGTTGTGTTGGCGCTGATGACGGTGCCGACCGTTACGCTTTCGGTTTGCAGCACAGGCGCAATGTCGGTCACGCTCACCGTGTCGCTGACACCGCCAACCTGCAACGCCAAATTGATGCGCGCAGTCTGGTTGACTTCTAGCTTGATCTCGTTCGAAATCAGCTTCTTAAATCCGTTGGCTTCGATTGTGATGACGTAATCGCCAACTGGAAGAAACGGGATTGTGTAAACGCCCGACTCGCTGGATTGCGCGTTGTATTCAAGTTTGGTTCCTTGATTGACGGCTGTGATTTTAGCGCCTGCTACCGCAGCACCTTGCTGGTCGGTAACTGTGCCCGTCACAGTCGCCGTGTAAGTCTGGGCAAAGCCTGTCGCTGACATTGCCAGCAGCAACATGACTAGTGATAGCCCAACCCAAAGCGATCTTGCTGTGGATTTCATTGTAGTTTCTCCTATTAGGGTATTGAAGGCAGGTTTCTTCCTGCGCAGTAGTCGGCTTTCAGTAAAGGGACTGAAGCCGTTTTTGTGTAAAAATAAGTAGAAAATCCGCAGCTAAGCTAGTGAGTGAAGTGAGCGTTCAAGTTTTGCGGCAATTAACAGATTTGCTTTACAGGTAAATCTGCTCAATTGCATTTATTTTGTTTCTGTTGTGTCTCTAAAAACTGTGGCCTGAGTATAGTCATCAAACTAGCATTTGCAACCAGTTAAGATGAAGATCATGGTCAAACCGAAATCGAAAAAGACTCGGATTTCGGCTTACTTTACTCCCTATCCATGATCCTGAAACAAAACGTCCGCGCCTTCGATTTCGGTGTAAATGAAGAGAGCTTCTACGTATTGCAGAAGCTCTCTTTCAGCTTCAAGCTTGCTGGACTGCCTGGGCCAGTTTGGTCAGGCTGGCTTTTGCGTCGCCGTACAGCATCCCGGTGTTCGGTTTGAAAAACAGCGGATTTTCCAATCCGGAAAATCCTTTGCCTTTGCCGCGTTTCAAAACAATAACGGTGTGCGATCGGTCAACTTCAATGATCGGCATTCCGGCAATCGGGCTTTTTGGATTGTCGCGCGCGTCTGGATTCACCACGTCGTTGGCTCCGATCACCACCGAAACGTCCGTTGACTGCATTTCGGGATTGATCTGTTCCAGTTCGTACAACGACGAATATGGCACGTTGGCTTCGGCCAACAGCACGTTCATGTGTCCGGGCATGCGGCCAGCCACAGGATGAATCGCATATTTGACCTGAACACCTTTGTGCTCCAAAGCTTCGGCCAGTTCGCGCACCGCGTGTTGTGCCTGTGCCGTTGCCAATCCATAACCGGGAACGAAAACGACTTGCCGCGCATACGCCAACTGCATGGCCACGTCTTCGGCCTGGACTTCGCGCATCGTGCCTTCGATAGCCTGTCCAGTATCGGTCGAAGCTGACCCGAAGGCTCCAAATAGAACGTTTGTAATTGAACGGTTCATCGCCTTGCACATCAGAATGGAAAGGATGAATCCCGAAAACCCATCCAACGTTCCGGCGATGATCAGCACGTTATTTCCGATGGCGAACCCCGTCGCAGCCGAAGCCAGTCCGGCGTAAGAGTTCATCAAGGCCATCACCACGGGCATGTCTGCCGAACCAATCGGCAGCACCAACAGGACTCCGAACAGGAACGACAGCACAACCATCACCCAGAACAGATTGGATTGCGTCGGGTCGTAAATCAGGTAAACAAAGATCACTGCGGCAGCAATGAACAGCGCAACGTTGATGAAGTTTTGTCCTTTGTACGTGATCGGCGTGCCGCGCATCATTTCCTGCAACTTGAAGAAAGCCAGCAAACTTCCCGTCACGGTCAAACTGCCGAACAGAACTTCAAAACCAATCGCCGCCATTTTGTAGGCAGGCAGCGACTGTTGAAGAACCACGACGTGTTCGTAATATTCGGCAATGCCGACGATGGAAGCCGCCAGCGCGCCAAACGCATGCGATAAGGCAGTTCGTTGCGGCATCGCCGTCATCGGCATCCAGTACGACATCGCTGCGCCAATCAAACCGCCGATTAACAAACCGGCAATGATCAGCTCGTAACTAATGATTTCGTGTTTCAGCAGCGTGCCGATGATGGCGATGGCCATGCCGATGGCAGCAGCGTTCATGCCCATTCGAGCCGTCTTGGGATGGCTCAAGCCCTTCAAACCAAAAATGAAGAGGATGGAGGCAATGAGGTAGGTAAACTCAATCCAGTGTTCGCCGAGCATTAGTGTTTACCCTCCTCTTTTCCCTTCTCAGGGCTTCCAGAACTTGGGGCACCAATTTTATCCTTGAACATCTTCAGCATGCGGTCGGTGATCATGAATCCGCCGACGACGTTGATCATTGCAGAGGTCACGGCAATGAATCCAAGGATGCGGCTGACCTGACTATATTTGGCTCCTGCCAAAACCAGGGAGCCTACAACCGAAATCGCCGAAATCGCATTGGTCGCGGACATCAGCGGCGTGTGCAGCAAAGGCGGCACACGCGAAATGATTTGATAACCGAGAAAAGCAGCCAGTGCGAAAACGTATAAGGAAGCAATCAGGATTTCTGAACTCACGGTGAAATCTCCTTCAAAAAAGGTGGGACAGGTTCCATTTTTATTATTTGTTTGCCAGCGCAGCTTGAATGCGAGGCTCTTTGATTTCTCCGGCGTGAACTGCGCACGAAGGCCCAACAACATCGTTGGCCAGATCAACATTTAGTTCGCCGTCTTTGATCATCTCGTTCAGGAAGGTGGTCAGGTTGCGAGAGTAAAGCGCGCTGGCATGAACCGGAATCGTCGCCGCCAGATTCAGCGGGCACATAATCGTTACGCCATCCACGTCAATGGTTTCGCCGGGCTTGCTCAAGGCGCAGTTGCCGCCGGTCGTCCCTGAAAGATCAACAATGACAGAGCCACGCTTCATATTTCGAACGGCTTCTTCTGTAATCAAAATCGGAGCTTTTCGGCCCGGCACTGCCGCCGAAGTGACGATGCAATCGGTCATTTTCGCCTGTTTGGCAATCAGTTCACGGCTGCGGTCCATAACTTCTTCGGTGACTTCTTTGGCGTACCCGCCTGCGCCTTCGGCGGATTGGCCGCCCATGTCAATTTCCAGAAACTTTGCGCCAAGCGAGCGAACGGCTTCACCGGCAGCAGCGCGAACGTCGAAGCCTTCCACCACTGCGCCCAATCGCCTCGCCGTTGCAATTGCCTGCAATCCAGCGACGCCCGCACCCAGCACCAAAACTCTGGCTGGCGGAACGGTTCCCGCCGCTGTCGTCAACATTGGAAACATGCGCGGCACTTGATCGGCGGCCAGCAACACGGCTTTGTACCCGACAATCGTTGCCATCGAAGACAGCGCGTCCATTGCCTGTGCGCGAGTCGAACGCGGAATCAGTTCGACGGCGAACGCTGATACGCCGCGATCCAGCATGGGTTTGAGTCGTTGAGGTTCATCCAATGGCCGCAAAAAGCCCACAACAACCGCGCCTGATTTTAGTTTGGCGACGTCTTCATCCGGAGGGCGATTGACAGCCAACAGCACATCAGCCGCAGCCAACAACGCCGCACGGTCTTTTGACACGGTTGCTCCGGCAGCTTCGTAATCGGCGTCGGCAGCGCCAGCATTCAATCCGGCTCCGCTTTCGAAAGCTACTGAAGCTTTAAGAAAGAAAATTGCTGGTAAAACAGCGCCATCCATTGATGAAGAAATTGATCGCGATTTCTACGTTCAAAATGGATATGAATACTATCCGTTCCAAGGCGAGTACTGGTTAGATGAAATCGGAAATTATCACTATTTAGGCCGTCAAAGTTGCGAATAAAAGGGGTGTCGTGTGAGTTTTCATAGAAATTCTTTAATTGTTTTTCCCCTTATTGCGCTTATCTTCGGATTAACTGCAGAAGCAAAAGTGGTGAAAAAATCGTCCAAAGGTAAAAAAACCGTTGGGGAATTGTTGTCTCAGGTGAATCAGCAAGATCGTGGAGCCGGAGCAGTCAGTCAGTCAAAAAAAGCTTTCACGTCTTTACCTGAAAGCCGTTTTCAGTTTCAAAAGCAAAATCATTATAATTTGGAAGATGTTAAACCACCTCGTTCCGTTGAAATTTTCACCTCTTCAGCAGAAGGGGATATGGCAGAATATGAAAAGATTTTAGATCGTCAAATTGATGAATTGTTTAAGCTGACAAGAAAATTCAAAGACAGTTCAACGCGCGGCGAGTTGTGGTTGCGATTGGCTGAACTGTATGTTGAAAAATCAGTTTTAATTGATAGCCGTGAACAAGACGCTTTCGATAAAAAATTGAAAGCTTTCAATGCGGGTCAAGCGAAGCAAAAGCCAACATTAAACTCAGACGCCTCTAAAACCTATAACCGTAAAGCGGTTCAACTTTATGAGTGGTTTCAAAGAGATTTTCCTCGCGATCCAAAAATGGCTCAGGCTTTGTACTTTCTAGGATTTAACTACTTCGAGTTAGGCGATTCGAAAAAGGGTGCAAATTATTATGAGCAACTTCAAAAAGATTATCCGCGCAGTCAATTTGTTGGAGAGTCTCGTTTTGCTTTGGGTGAATACTACTTTGAAAATGATAAG
>CAZXHW010000424.1:0-7110 GCA_964639915.1 uncultured Heliomicrobium sp. | reverse complement strand
GGCAAGGGCCGACCCGTCACGCTCTCGATGGAGATGTTCGAGCGTGATGTGCAGCAACAGCTTAACGATTATTTGGCCGGAAAGATCAGCGAAGAAGCCTTTTTGAAAGGTTCGCGTCCGTGGCCACGGTACGCGACGGATTATCGTCCTCTGGTTGAAATTGCGCGCGGCCATAACTGGCCAGTGATCGCCAGCAACATTCCTCGCCGATTGGCCTCTCAGGTTTCACGCCAGGGACTGGATTCCATCAATTCTTTGCCAGAAGCGGACAGAAAAATGGTTGCTGCACAAAACCAATGTCCTTTCGATGATTATTTCAAACGATTCACCGAAGCAATGAGTAGCCATCCTGCTGGCGATCCTAAGGCAAGCGAAAAGAAAGACGAAAAGAAAGTTGCTGAAGAAAAAGCGATGGTTGAAAAGTTTTACTACGCGCAATGCATGAAGGACGAAACGATGGCTGAAGCAATCGTTGCGGCGACCCCGGCTGCGAATAGCTCCCAGCCGAAAAGTGTGACGGTTCATTACAATGGGGCTTTTCACAGCGATTACAAACTCGGCACGGCTTCCCGCGTGATTCGCCGAATGCCCAAAGCAAAAGTCAAAGTCGTTTCCATCGTTCCTGTGGATGACCTGGATTCGATTAACGCAAACGATTTCCGCAAGCGTGGTGATTTCGTCATCTTCTGCTTGAAATCGCCTGCCGTGAAAGCCGAAGCTGCCAAGTAAATTTCTTGTGACGGCTGGCCTGAATTACCTGCGGAGGTATTCAGCCAGCCCGTCCAGGAACATTTGAACAGACATCATCACCAGCAGCATTCCCATCAACCGTTCCATCGCCGTCAGACCACGCTGTCTAAGCAATCGAAAAAACAGCGGCGAAGCCAGCAAGATGATTGCGGTTACGATCCAGGCCGCTGTCAAGGCCATCACCCAACTGGTCATTCGCTTTGGAGCCGATTGCGCCATCAACAGCAAGGCTGCCAGCGTCGAAGGTCCCGCCACCATCGGAATTGCCAGCGGCACGATGAACGGTTCTTCGTCAGATTGCTCACCCATAATTCCGCCTTCTTGCGGAAAGATCATTCGCAGCGCAATCAGGAATAAAACAATGCCGCCAGCAATGCTGATGGATTCCTGTTTCAAGTTCAGAAACTTCAGCAAATGCTGGCCAGAAATCAGAAACACCAGCATCACCAGATAGGCAATCACCAGCTCTCGAATCAAAACCAGCCGCCGACGCTCAGGAGCAACGTTTTTGAGCAACGAGATAAAAACCGGAACGTTGCCCAGCGGGTCCATGATCAAAAACAGTGTGGTTGCTGCGGTAAAAATTTCCATTGCAATCGAATCATGCGGTGAATTCAGAAACGAAAACCACAGATCAACACGGACCAACACAGATAAACTCAGATTGAATTTCTGTGTTTATCTGTGCGAATCCCTGTCAATTTGTGGTTTGTTATCGGTTTGGCGTTAGTTTTTCGGCAACTGGTTTTGCACAATCGCCAGCAAGGTTTTCAAACCTGCCGCGATGTCAGTGCCTAGGTGAATGCGAATCGCTCGACGGTTACGGCTGGCCAGTGAAGCGAAATCGCCCAGCGCCTGCGCCTGTTTCAGAATGCTAAAGCCGAACGGTTCGCCAGGCAGCGGAACATCTTTCGCATCGTCAGCCGTGATTTGAATGAACACGCCGCTGTCATCACCGCCTTTATGAAGCTGTCCGGTGGAATGCAGAAAACGCGGCCCGTATCCGGTCGTCGTCGCTACGTGCAAGGCATCGCGCAAGTGCGTGCGAATACTTTGCAGCAACGCTTCGTGCTCGTCGGTTTCCTGAAGATAGTCACAAAGCGCGATGTAATCCCCGGCTCCGGCTCGTTTCAGATGAGCACCAATGAAGGATTCAACCGAATGGCCAGAGCCAAGCGCCTGAATCGTTTGGTCAGAGCAGAGAATTCGCAGCCCTAAACCTTCGGCGGCAACGCTTTGTTCCGTCAACTTGCCGTTCTGCTTAAACTCTTCCAGCAAACGAACCGTGTTGTCTTTGGATTCTTGAACGTTCGGTTGATCAAAAGGATTGATATCCAGAATCTTGCCCGCGACAGCCGTCGCCATTTCCCACAGATAAAACTCTTCGCCCAGATCCAGGGTATCGTTCAACACTCGGCGAATGACTGGATGGCCAGCGGCTTCCAGAACGCGCAGTTTGTTTTCGGCTTCGGGGTCAATCAAGCCAACGGCGATATGAACAAAAACGCGGTCGTTGCCATAAACCGAAGGGGCGCCAAATGCTTCGCCCGCGACCGGCAAGATGCCTTTGCCTTCTTTGCCTGTGCTTTCAGCAACAAGCTGTTCGATCCACAACCCTAATGACGACAGCTCAGGATCAGTGCTCAACGTCATCTTGTTGCGGCCTTCCAAGGCTAGCGTGCCGATGATTGCTCCAAGCTTCACCGCTGGATTATCCGCAGCCGGAACGACTGGCGAACAGGCGTGCATTGCGCGTTCGGCTCTGTCAATCAAGGTTTTGAAATCGAAGCCTTGCAGCGCAGCCGGAACCATTCCGAAAAACGACAACGCAGAATACCGCCCGCCAATGTCCGCTGGATTCAGGAAGATACGACGAAAGCGGTCGTCCTTCGCGTTCTGCTCCATCTTTGTGCCGGGATCTGTGATGGCAATGAAGTTTTCGCCCGCTTTGTCGCCCTTGAGTTCGCGCACGCGGTTGAAAAAGTATTTGTAAAACATCAACGGCTCCACCGTTGAGCCGGATTTGCTGGCAACGATGAACAAGGTTTTGGCCAGATCAACTTTAGCTTCAAACGCTGCAACCGTCGCTGGATCAGTGCTGTCCAGAACATGCAATTCTGGAAAGCCGGGCGTTTTGCCAAAGGTCCGGCGGAACACTTCAGGGCAAAGACTGCTCCCGCCCATTCCGAGCAGCATAATGTGCTTGAAGCCGTCGTTGCGGATTCGAGCGCTGAACGCCGCCAGTTCCTCTGCTGCCGCACTAACTTGCTCAAGAACCGTCACCCAGCCGAGCGAGTTCTTGATGATCTTTTGATGAGCTTCTTCCGACTTCCATAACGCCGCATCCTTGCGCCAGATTTTCCGAGTCCATTGCTCGGCTTCCGCGCGTTTGATGACTTCGGACACGGCGTCTAGGCTTTTCCCAAGGCAGCCTCCATACGATCCGACAATCCACTGGTCATCGCAGCCTGTTTCGATTGAATCGTCTGCATCAAGCTGTCGAACGAATCGGCAAAAGCTTTGACGCCGTCGTCCTGCAACTTTTGGCAAACTTCTTCCAAGCTGATGCCGACTTTTGCCAGCTTGGCCAAATCCGCTTTGGCTTGATCCAGTCCGGTTTCAATTGTCAGCGCAACCGTTCCATGATCGCGAAATGCCGTATAAGTCGCAGGCGGAATGGTGTTTACCGTATCGGCTGCAATCAAGCTGTCAACGTAAAGCACATCGCTATAGGCCGCATTTTTGGTCCCGGTCGAAGCCCACAACGGACGTTGAACTTGCGCGCCTTTGGCTTTCAGTTTGGCGAAGCGATCGCTGGCGAAAATTTCCTTGAAGCGTTGATATTGAATCTTGGCGTTGGCGATTGCGGCTTTGCCAAGCAAGGAAGTCAGCTCAGCTTTTTCGGCTTCGTCGCTGGAATGGCGAATCTTGGATTCCAGTTGAGCATCAATTGCCGAATCAATGCGCGAAACGAAGACGCTGGCAACCGAAGCCACATGGTCAACTGGCAACCCAGCGGCCAACCGATCTTCCAATCCGCTGATGAACGCGTCGGCAACTTCTTCGTAATTTTCCAGCGCGAAAATCATCGTTACGTTGATGTTGATTCCTGCGGCAATGGCCTGGCGAATGGCTGGAATGCCTTCGGGCGTAGCTGGAATCTTGATGCAGACGTTTGGACGACCGAGCGCCGCCCACAACCGTTTGGCTTCGGCGACGGTTCCGTCGGTGTCACGCGCCAGCAGTGGCGAAACTTCCAGGCTGACGTAACCATCCAGCTTGTTTGTCCGCTCGTAAACTTCTTTGAACAGATCGGCGGCACGCTGAATGTCTTCGATGGCCAGAGCTTCGTAAATTTCTGTGACGCTCTTGCCTTCGGTGATGGATTTTTGCATCGCGTCGTTGTAATCGGTGCTGCCCGCGATGGCTTTTTCAAAAATGGTCGGGTTGGAAGTGATGCCGCGTAGATCGTCATTGGCAATCTTTCCGGCGATATCACCGTTGTCTATCAACAGACGGCGAATGTTGTCGTACCAAATGCTTTGTCCCAGCTTTTCTACTTCTACCAAAGGATTCATTTTCTATCTCCTTATCCTCAAAAATTGTGGGTTGATTATTTCGACATCTCTCGAAGTTTATTGAGCAAATCGGCTGGAGCGCCAAAAGAATGTTTCGTGACGATGGTTCGAAAGACTTCCTTTCTTTTGGCGGGATCATCAAGGTCCGCTCTTTTTGATCTAACCAAACGTGCCAACTCATAAACGCTGTGATAACTACGGCTCGCATCTTCCGCGGCCTCAAATGCCTGCGCCGATCCATCGTAATCGCCAGCGATCAACTTCTCAAAACCCTCGCGCTCTTTTTGCGCTGCTAGAGCCGGGTTTTTCCCAGGCAGAGAGCCAATCGATTGAGTTGCTTTCAAGCCTTCGATAAAACGTGTATTCGATTGCCTAGCGTCAGCCAAAATTCGCCCTGTTTCTACAGCGACAGCTTTTAATTGTGGAGCTTGAGAGTCAGATTGAGCCAGCTTGTTCGTTGCTTCCTGCAATCGTTGTTCTGCTTCGGCAATCTTTTGATTCGTGGCTTCGTAAATGTTCTGCGCATCCTGAAGCTGTTGTTTCAGTGCGTCCAGTTGAACTTGAGTTCTGTCTCTGTCCAGCTTTGTCTGAGCGATTTGAATGTCAACGAGCGTCTTTTCGTTTTCCGAATTACTCCATTGCAGGATGTTGCCGATCAGCGAAATTGCGATGGTAATGACCGGAATCCAGAAAGTCGGTTGATTGAAAAAAGATCGGCGCTTTTCTTTGATTTCCAGTTCAAGCTTTTCGATTTCGTACCGAAGCTTGTCTTCCTGGGTGATTGCCATCTTTCCTCCTCTGCAAAGCTCGATACATCGGTTACCGCTGGATGCGCGCCGAACCGCCTTGGGCCAAAGCCCGCACTTGTTCCAGGCTGGCCATCGTTGTATCGCCTGGGAAGGTTGTCAGCAGCGCGCCGTGCGCCCAGCCGAGTTTTAATGACTCCGCAGGAGTTTCGCCGGTCAGCAAGCCGTAAAAGAATCCGGATGCGAACCCGTCTCCGCCGCCGACGCGGTCAAAAACGTCCAGGTCGCAAGTCATGGAAACGTGAGGTTCGCCATTGACCCAGGCGACTGCTCCCCACGAATGCCGACTGGTGGTGTGAACTTCGCGCAGTGTCGTGGCGACGATTTTGATTTGCGGGTGTTTTTCAACGACGCGATCAATCATGCCGAAGAAAGCCGAGGTATCGAGTTTTGATTTCGACGCGACTTCGGGGCCGGGAATGCCCAAACCTTTTTGTAAATCCTCTTCGTTGCCGACCAGCACGTCTACATTTTCGACAATCCGGTTGATAACCGAAGCGGCTCTGTCAGCGCCGCCGGAAATCTTCCACAGTTTTTCACGGAAATTCAGGTCAAATGAAGTCACTGCGCCAGCAGCTTTGGCAGCCTGCATGCCTTCGATAATTAACTCGGCAGTTGTTTCAGACAACGCAGCGAAGATGCCTCCACTGTGAAACCAACGAACGCCCTCCGCAAAAATCTTGTCCCAATCAAAATCGCCCGGCTTCAACTGCGCCGCTGCTTCATTTGATCGGTTATAAAAAACCATCGGCGCCCGTACGCCGTACCCTTGATCGCTGAACACCGTAGCCATGTTCGGCCCGCGAACTCCGTCGTGTTTGAAGCGTTTGTAAAACGGTTTGACGCCCATCGCTTTGACGCGTTCGGCGATCAGCTCGCCAATCGGATAATCCACCATCGCCGACGCGATTCCAGTGCGCATGCCGAAACAATCGGCCAGATTGGCGGCGACGTTGAACTCGCCGCCGCTGACATGAATCTGACAAGTAATCGCTTTGCGAAAGGGAATTACGCCCGGATCAAGCCGGTGAACCAACGCGCCCAGTGACAACAAATCCAGCGCGCCATCTTCTTTGATCTGCAAACCATTGCTCATCTATTGCTCTCCGTAGATAACTGAAAAGTAAAGTCCTGCCGGTAAGAAGCGGCGATTGTAATGAACCGATTCCATCTTGTCACGATAAGGTATGACAAAGTTGCCTTGAAGCCGGTATTGCTTGGCCAAGTCGAAGCTTGATGATAATTTGCCGCCCGCAGTCCAAAGCCCTAAATCCAAATTTCCAAAGGCGCACAATATGGCAGATCAGGAATTCGACCTTTTTCTCAGCTACGCCACCGAAGACCGCGAGTGGGTGCAGATGCTCGCCGAACGCTTGCGCAGTTCCGGCGTCAGAGTCTGGTTTGACGTGTGGGAGCTTCAGCCCGGCGACCACATCAAAAAGCTCAACGACGGTTTGAAGCACTCCCGCAAAGTCGCTGCCATCTGGACGCCAAACTATTTCCGCGATGACAAAGTCTGGACGCTGGCCGAAAGTTACGCCAAACAAGACAAGGATTTGCTCGCCCGCGAACGTCCGCTGATTCCGTTGCTTCGTCAGGATTGCGACATCGAACCGCTATTTCGTCCGCTGATTTATCTGGATTGCCGCCGAGACGACGATTTCGAGCTTCGCTTTCGCCAGTTGATCGAAGCGATTGACCTGCCTCGCCAAAAGTATCAGTACTCCGACCGTGAGATTGAGGAGCATGTGTTCCACGAACACGAACTCACCAAAGCCGAACGCGGTTTGCAGAGCTACCGAAAAGGCAAACGCTTTGAAGACGAAGTTGCTGCGCTTTATCGCCTGTTGGGGTTTGAGGTGAAGGCTGACACGGAACTCAGCGGCGTACAGATTGATTTGATGATCCGGCAGAAGATCGGTGGTGCGAGCATTGAGTTCATTGTCGAATGTAAAGACAAGCGCATTACTTCCGAC